>CAIXDX010000176.1 GCA_903918335.1 uncultured Methylococcaceae bacterium
CCTATGGCAACCTCTGGACAATAGGCTTTAAACTCGAAATACTGACTTAAGGTACCGTTGATATAAGAATCACGCTTATGTGAGCCATCAAACCGGACGAGTTCTCCTAATAAACAGCTACTGATTCCTATAGGGATTTTTCTCATGTTTCTATATCCGAATCAATTTCTTCAATTACGATACCTTTCGACCGGCCGGCTAAGGTTTGATCTACTCTTACTGCATCCGCTTTAACCACTCTTATCTTGCGTGTAGTAGGTATCATCATTTTAGTAAACTGACGATTTTTAAACCAAACTGCCAATCTAAATAGCAATAATAAAGACAGGATAATTAAATAAAATAAAGGCTCTGCCATATTGCCTTTCAGTTGCCAGTAGTAATGGATAATGACGGCACCAGAGGCGATATAAATGTATCGATGCAATTTTTTCCAATTTTTACCCAGCAATTTAACCATAGCCTTGGGCGTAGTAACGGCCAAAGCCAATATAATCAGATACGCTGTTACTCCAAACCAAATATAAGAACTTTCAATAATATCTGTAGTTATAGCTGCCCAAGCCAAACCTTGATCTAACCACAAATAAACGATGACATGCAAGCTCGCATAAAAAAAGGTATATAGACCTAATAGCTTTCGATATTGGGCCATACCACGCCATTGTGTGATCTTTTGTAAAGGGGTAATAAACAAAGTAAGCCATAACAGGCGTAATGACCAATCGCCTAAACGTATGTGCAAAGCTTGAACAGGATCAGCGCCTAAGTTATCGAAAATCATGTCGATAACAATGCCTACTAATGGTAATAAACAAAGACTAAAGTATAAGGGATAGAGTTTTAAAAAACGAAGTAACATCAGAAGAAATGTCGCAAATCCATATTGCTATATAGACCAGCGACTTCATCTCCATAACCATTAAACAATTCTGTTTTACGACGCGGGGTAAAGAATCCAGCACCAAGAACGCGTTCGCTACTTTGACTCCAGCGCGGATGCGGCACATCTGGATTTACATTGGCATAAAAACCATAATCATTCGGCGCGGATTTGCTCCAAGTGCTTAACGGCGCCCTTTTTAACAACTCAATCTTTACGATAGCCTTAATACTTTTAAAGCCGTATTTCCAAGGCACCACTAATCTTAATGGCGCACCGTTCTGTTTAGGCAATGCATCCCCATACATACCAGTCGCTAATATTGTTAAGGGATGCATCGCTTCATCCATTCTTAGCCCTTCGACATAAGGCCATTCCAACATTCGGTTATCGGCTTGATTAGGCATGCTCTTAGGGTCAAACAACGTGGTAAATTGCACAAATTGCGCACCCGATAAAGGTTTTACTTTTTTTAGTAAACTGGCTAAAGGAAAGCCGATCCAAGGCACCACCATAGACCATGCTTCTACACAGCGAAACCGGTAAATGTATTCTTGTAAAGTTTGCTGACTTAACAAATCTTCTAAATGATAAACACCCGGTTGCTCAACTTCTCCAGCAATTTCTACTGACCAAGGATCAATAGGTAACACTTGAGCCAAAGTAGTAGAATCAGTTTTGTTAAAGCTAAACTCATAATAATTAGTATGGTTTTTAGCGATATCAGCCGACGTCGCAGTTAATGGCGCTTTAGGCTGATAACCTTTGGGTACATTCTGCCAGTTAACTACTGTTGCATCAGCAAAACCCGAATAAATTCCAGAACCGGTTATGCCTAAGGCCAACATCGCTTTTATTAACTGCCGACGTTGTTTAAAAACAGCAGGATCAGTAATCTCAGAACTAGGGATGCTTTTATGAGTTTTGATGATCATCGTTTTTTACCTTTTGGAATCCAACCCAATAACTTTCTGACTTTAACTTCGGTAATAAAAGCTAAAGAAAATAATTGAATAAAGTTATCGGCATAGATTATGTCTAACCCTATATGCTCAGGGACTAATTCTTTGCGAGTACCAAACAATCTATCCCAGAACGAAAACACAATCCCATAATTACTGTCATGCTCCGAACGTTTTTTAGAATGATGCGTTCTATGTAATGACGGCGTTATAAATACATTAGAAATTTTATCTTCATTAGGCACTTGAATATTGGCATGGTGAAATAAGATAAAAAACAACTCCACTATTTCGATAGATAATACTGAATACGCATCTACACCTATCACGACTACAAACACACATTTGTAAACGATTTCTAACAACAAGTCGAAAACATGAAACCGAAAACCCGTAGAGACATTAAAGCCTTTATCACTGTGATGGACTTTGTGGAAACGCCATAAATATTCAGACTTATGACTGACAAAATGCCAAAGATAAATAGCTAAATCAAAAAAAGCGAAAGCCAACAGCCACTTTATGATGCCATTATCCAAACCGCTCAATAAACCATGTGAAGCAAATTGCTGAGCTACCAAAAATAAAGAAGAGGCTCTGAGCGTACTGAGTATTAAGTTATTAACAAGGAAAGCAGTGGTATTAGTAGCAAAAGATTCTTTAAAAATCTTAGCGGGAAACTCACGAAACGGATGCCGTTTCTCCATAACCACTAAAACAATAAATGCAATGATGGCCAAACCAAATAAAGCCTCGTTAAAATACAGGCCTCCGTTTGTCGAAACTGCTTCTACTTCAGTCGCATTCATATTCAAGATACTCTTGTTAAAAACAGTAGTTGTTTATTTAGACCCAATAGCCTGCAATAAAGCATTCAGTTCTTTAATTTCATTATTAGAATCAACTTGCTGCGTAATATCGTATTGGACACCGAGATAATAAATAACTCGGTTTTTCTTATCAAATAAGGGGGTAATTTTTAATCGGTTATGAAATAAAGTGCCATCTTTTTTATAATTTCTCAGAGTGACTTCTACACCTTCATGCTTGCTCATCGCTTCAGCAATAATGTATCTAGCGGGCTGTTCTCTGTCCTCACCCTGCAAAAAGCGACAGTTAAAACCAATGATGTCTTCTTGCCCATAGCCTGTTAAACGCTCGAAAGCCTTGTTCGCATAAACGATAGGGGCATCTTCCAAATCTGGATCAGCTAAAGTAACACCATTAACACACTCATCTAAAATGGCTGATAGGACTTGTGGTATGAGTCCGCTATCTTTTTCTACAATAAAAGGCATCTCTAACTCCAATTCTTTATATTTTTAGTCACTATGACTAGCTTAATGAGCTCAAGCGAGCATCAAATTCTTAATATTTTCTACGGTATTTTCCGCGCCTTCTTCAATGGAGGCTCTGATCAACTTCTGAAAAGGCCGCATGAAAACTTCTACCTCAGATAACTCAAAACGAAAGGTAAGCTCGGTAGAATCCGGCTCATCGGTCAATTGAAGTACATATTCATGTTTGTAAGGCTCATCAATGCCTTTAAACGTCAAGTTGACCACAGGTTGATAATCAGTAATTTCAAACACTGATTCTACTAGTGCACCTTGATCGGCTCTGACCTGTTTGGTTTTTGCACCCACAAAGAGTTGTTCACCATCAAGAGGCTCTAACTCCACAACTTCTGGCGCCCATTTAGGATAGTTTTCGTAAAACCGATCACCAATAAATGCAAATACATCAGCAATAGATTTATTTATTTTTATGGATGCCTCACCTGATATAGGTGAAGATGAATCAAAAGGAAATTTAATTTGCACTGCGGTACCTCTCCCAGTTGAGGGTAACTCAACATAAATTCGCCTTATTAAAACTATCAACTTAGTTGAAGTCTCCGACGATTATAATTATGAAATCTAGATTAAGATAAATTAAACCTCCTGACTAATCTATCTTAAATTTTTAAATTAGCAAATTTAATTACCCAGCTAAATATTAATAACCTCATTAACAATAGTGAAAGAGTTTCAAAAAAATTGTTTTGCTTCAATTGAATTTGACACTTTCAAAATTCATGGAAAATTAACTGCTGGTTTTATTTTAAATTTTGATCAGCGGTACTTTCTCATGACTTTCAAAATATTTTTCTACATGCTTTTTATGACGCTCAGCGGAGCCAATCATGCAGATACCCTCCCTAAAAAGTTATTACCTCCCTGTCAAGAAATCCCTAACTGTTTGAGCAGTGAAACCCCAGAAAGTAAACATTTCATACAACCCTTTAAGATTAAAGGGGAAGCAGATAAAGCCTGGTCTAGTTTAAAAGATGAATTAAATCATCAAAGCCGTCTGATTATTACGCACGAAAGTGCTGATAATATTCACGCAGAGGTCACCAGCCTAATATTCAAATTTGTGGATGACGTTGACTTTTGCCTAG
>CAIXDX010000177.1 GCA_903918335.1 uncultured Methylococcaceae bacterium
ACCTGAGTTAAAAGACAAGCTAATCCTCCGCGAAGAGCAAATTGACCTCATTGATATCCTCACTGCCGAAATGGACGTGTTAATGGATGATATCGTGGAAGGTAAATCAGGGGGTACAACCGTGCTTTGTGCTGGCCCTGCCGGTGTGGGTAAAACCTTAACCGCAGAAGTGTATTCAGAAATTATAAAGCGGCCACTTTATCGTGTGCATTCAGGGCAATTAGGCCTGAGTGTGAATGAAATGGAAAAAGCCTTAAAAGATGTCTTAACACGTGCGCAACGCTGGGGTGCAGTGATGTTAATAGATGAGGCAGATGTTTATATACAGCGGCGTGACAATAATATTGCTATGAATGCCGTGGTGGGCGTGTTTTTAAGAGTCTTAGAATACTTTAATGGTTTGTTATTTTTAACCACTAATAGAGTGGATGATATTGATGAAGCTATCGTGTCTCGCTGTATCGCTTTAATTAAATATTATCCACCTGATGAAGTAGCCAGAAAGCAAATATGGCAAGTGATGATAGAACAATTCGAGTTACCAGTAGCGCTCGATTTAACAGAGCAATTAGTGACTGTTTTCCCTGCTGCAACGGGGAGAGATATTAAGGGTTTAGCCAAATTAGTGGCTAAATATTGCCAATATAAAGACGTACAGCCTAGTTTGGACGTATTTAAACGCTGTGCAATTTTTAGAGGCTTGGATAGTTAAGTTTTAGTTCCTGTGTGCATTTAGGTTTCGTACCTATGGCGTTCTATCTTCACGGCTAGGACGCTTTTTTTTGCTTATTGATTAATTCACGCTGGCCGCATTCATGCTTGATAATTAGTCATTACAACTGCTATTTCGAGAGAACAATGACAACCTATGCAATAGGCAGTGTTAAAGGTGATTAACAGGCAATTGTAGTCTCATTTTTTCAGATAATGTTCATTTTGAAGATGTCCCAATATCTGGTATTTATCCTTTGTATAGTCAAAAGCCCCATCAATCTTCACCCCCGTTACCTTGTTGTAAGCACCTAATTTAGACAACTATTCATTCGAGTTGGCAAATGATTTGCTTCATAGTCAGAAGTAGTCGTTTTAAACCATATTAATGGCGTTTTAACCGACTAAACAGTAACAATGTAATTTTTATTGTTAGGTTTATAACAATTTTGAGGGATGGCTAGTGTGTCATTAAGTGAAATATGAAATACAAAACAATTTCCGTTGAAGATTCTGAGACATTGATAACTGAAGTTAAGCCTATGATTTTGGATTGTCGAGATTTAAAGGATTATCGTCAAGGTCATTTGGATGGTGCCCTGCATATACATGAAGGTTTAAAAGAATCGCTCATAAAGAAGGGTGATAAAGAGCGTAGTTTGTTGATTTATTGTTACTACGGTCATGCCAGTGAGCATTTGGCTGAGTTTTTTAGTGATTTTGGTTTTAAGGATGTTTATAGCTTATCAGGTGGTTATTCCGGTTGGAAAGAAAAGCATCAGGCTGTCTAACGGATTGGGAAGTCTCGGATTGGATGCCAAAATTCAAGTTATTAGATAAACTCGTTAAAGTAGGAGATTAAAATGGAAGCATTACCACGTGAATTGGCCTTACGTATCGCTCTGGCTACGCGTATTCTTCCTGGTATTGATATACCAAGATTGTTGGAAATCTTACATGAACGGGTAGGATCACCTTTAGATGATGAAAAACTTAAGTCTGTTACGGTGACTAATCTTAAGACCGGATTGGGCAGTTTAGATGGCGAAGAAGATGGTGAGGATATTGGGATTGGTTTAGCTAATATTAAACTGGCCGTGCGTTATTTATGGGGCGACGAAGCTGAAGATGAAGATTTACCAGAAATCATGCCCTATAAAGAAGGCGATTTGCCTGATTCAATTCGCGTGGCAATTGGGTCCAATAGTGGTGCTTTGATTAATGGTCATTTTGGTTCTTGCATCCGCTTTTTAGTTTATCAACTATCGCGTGATGATTATCGCTTAGTAGATATTCGTTCAACTATTGAAGCCGATAGCGCTGAAGATAGAAATTTGTTTCGGGCTAATTTGATAAAAGATTGTCATGTGATGTTTGTCCAGTCGATTGGTGGTCCAGCGGCTGCTAAGGTTATTCGGGCGGATATTTATCCTATTAAAGTACCCGATGTAATTGAAGCGGTGACTCAGTTGGTTGAGTTTCAATCCGTATTTGATGCACCCCCCCCATGGATGGCAAAGGCTTTAGGGCGATCTGCTGAAGAACGAGTTAGATTTAGTCACGATGAGTAAGTTTTACACTTAATGCGTTCTGTAATGGACTGTTAACTTACGGGTATTAGGCTATTTTTCTTTAAATGTCTTTATAATTCATTGACATTTAGAGTATAGCTTGTATGATGTTTGTAGTTAAATAATTGTTACTTAACCTAATAATAAGTGAAGAATACACAACTATGAAAAAAGACGCTCCTAAAGTTAGTAAAACGGCTGAATATCTTAGAGATAAAATTGAAAAAAGTCCGCTGAAGCAAAAGCAAATATCAGAAGAGTTAGGTTTTAATACACCTAATTTAATCACCATGATAAAACAAGGTTCAATTAAGGTGCCTTTGTATTTGTTACCCAAATTAGCCGAGGTACTTAAAGTTGATCCGCGTAAATTATTTGGGATGGCTTTAAAAGAATATAATCCTGAAACTTATCAAGCAGTCACAAGTACTTTTGGTTATCCGATTACGGAAGTAGAAACCAAAATACTTGAAAAGTTACAATCCATAGCACCTTATGGCGATATCGAAAGTAGTGAAGAGATTGAAGCGTATTTAAAAAAGTTAGGATAAGCTTTAGTAGATAGTACTCGTTTTAAGAAAGGGCGTTACTCGCCCTTTTTTACGCGTATCTTAAATCCAGCTACTAAAGTGCCATTTAAAGTACTAATAGCTACTTTAGCCTCGCCAACTTTTGGCATTTCAACAAATCCAAAGCCTTTTGAAAGTTGAGTGCCTTTGTCCAAAACCAATGTGCAAGATTGTACCGTACCATGTGTTTCAAATAAAGAGAGCAACTCTGACTCTGTCGTTGTACGTGCTAGATTACGTATCAATATTTTCATTAATTTATTTATGTCATTTTAGTGAGTAGGAATTATACCGCTTCTTGCTTATTCCTATCGGTATATCAAGTGGATCTTAAAATAAAGGTGAGTGATCGGCGGTAAATGCTATAAAATATGCGGTTGTAAATTTATCAGTCGATCTTTCGGCTATTAACCTTGGTTTAGTTATGCGATGTCCGTTTTGTGCGGCACAAGATACACGGGTGCTTGATTCTAGATTGATCAATGACGGTGATCAAGTACGACGAAGACGTGAGTGTAACGGTTGTAAAGAGCGTTTTACTACCTTTGAAATGGTGGAATTAAACTTACCTCGCATTATTAAACGTGATGGTAATCGTGAGCCGTTTGATGAGCTTAAACTGCGCTCGGGTATGCTTAAAGCTCTAGAAAAGCGTCCTGTTGATAGCGATGCGATTGAATCTGCCATTACGCGTATTAAAAAAGAGTTAATGGAAACGGGTGAAAGAGAAATTCCTGTTTTGCAATTAGGTGAGAAGGTGATGAAAGAATTAAGCGCTTTAGACCACGTGGCTTTTGTTAGGTTTGCTTCTGTGTATCGTAGCTTTCAAGATGTCAGTGAATTCACTGAAATGATTAATAGTCTTCAAAACAAGTAATGTCTGCAACGCAAGATGCTTTTTTTATGGCTAGAGCCATTGAACTGGCAAAAAATGGGCTTTATACGACGGACCCTAATCCACGCGTGGGTTGTGTCATAGTCAGAGATAATACGATTATTGGCGAAGGTTGGCATGTTAAAGCCGGGCAGGGACATGCTGAAGTTGAGGCTTTAAAAACATTATCAGATGCTATCGGCGCTACCGCTTATGTGACCTTAGAACCATGCAGTCATCATGGTAAAACACCGCCTTGTTGTGATGCGTTAATAGTTGCAGGTATTAAGCGTGTTGTGGTTGCCATGCAAGATCCTAATCCTTTAGTATCGGGACGTGGATTAGAAAAATTAAACCTAGCAGGATGTGAGGTGGCTTGTGGTGTTTTAGAAGAGGCTGCTAGCGCATTAAATCGTGGATTTATCTCTAGAATGACCCGACATAGACCCTTTGTGCGTAGCAAATTAGCGATGAGTTTAGATGGGCGTACGGCTATGGCTTCGGGAGAGAGCCAATGGATTACCTCTGCTCAGGCTAGGGCAGATGTACAAACTTTAAGAGCAGAGAGTTCAGCAATTTTAACGGGCATTAATACCGTGTTGGCTGATGATCCTTTTTTAAATGCCCGAGTAAATGTGTCTGTTGTTCAGCCTATTAGAGTTATTTTAGATACGCATTTAGCTACTCCAGTTACTGCAAAGATGGCCAGTTTAGATGGGCGTAGTTTAGTTTTAACAGTTTCATCGGATGAAACTAAGAAGTCTATTCTAGAAGCTGTGGGTTTCGAGGTCTATCAATTACCGTTTAAACAAGGGCATTTAGATTTGAATGCTGTGATGCACTTTCTAGCAGAACAACAGATCAATGATGTTTTAGTTGAAGCAGGTGCTGTTTTAAATGGCGCTTTGTTGGCAGAGGACTTGGTCGATGAATGGGTTGTTTATATGGCGCCTTGTGTTTTAGGTGATCAGGGTCGTGGCCTATTTAACATGCCCCAATTGCAGCAGATGGCCGATAAAAAGTGTTTTACGTGGCATGATGTCAGACACGTTGGACCGGATTTAAAGTTAACCTTATCATCAGCGTCAATAGAGCGCTAACTAGAGTACAAGGGTTTTAATGTTTACAGGTATTATTTTAGCAATCGGTAAGATAGCGGCTATTGAACGAAAATCGGGTGATTGTCGTTTAACGATTGATACGGGTAATTTAGATTTAAAAGATACGGTACTGGGCGATAGTATTGCCGTAAATGGCGTATGTTTGACTGCTGTAGAATTGGGTTCACATTATTTTTGTGCGGATGTATCTAATGAAACGCTATCAAGAACAGTACTCGTTAACGCTAAGATAGGCAGTCCAATCAATTTAGAATTAGCGTTGACTCCCTCAACTCGTATGGGTGGGCATATTGTTAGTGGGCATGTCGATGGTATGGGTCAGTTACTTGAGAAAAAGCCCGATGGTCGTTCAGTTCGTTTTACCTTTAAGGCCCCTACTAACTTGGCAAAATATATTGCTGAAAAAGGCTCTATTTGTATCAACGGGATAAGTTTGACTGTAAATGAAGTTAAAGGTGCGCAATTCAGCGTAAATATTGTGCCTTATACCTTAAAAGACACGACTTTAGCACTTTTAGTATTAGGTGATTTGGTTAATTTAGAGGTTGATTTGTTAGCTCGTTATATGGAACGCCTGATGTTAGGTGAGTCGGCTGCTACACCTAGTGGTATTACTGAAGAATTATTGCAAAAGAGTGGGTTTTTTGGCTAATGAATACGATTGAAGAAATCATAGAAGATTTAAAACAAGGCAAAATGGTCATCATTATGGATGATGAAGACCGAGAAAATGAGGGTGACTTGTTGATGGCTGCTGCCTTTACGAAACCTGAAGATATCAATTTTATGGCTCGATACGGTCGTGGTTTGATTTGCCTAACTTTAACCGAAGATAGATGCCAACAACTGCGTTTACCTTTGATGGTTAATGAGAATAAGACGGCGCATTCTACAAATTTTACAGTTTCTATTGAAGCCGCTACCGGTGTTACAACTGGAATTTCTGCTGCTGATAGAGCGCGCACTGTGCAGGCAGCTGTTGCATTGAATGCTGTACCTGAAGACTTAGTGCAACCTGGTCATATTTTTCCTTTGATGGCAAAGGCAGGTGGGGTTTTGCGTCGTGCTGGACATACAGAAGCCGGTTGTGATTTTGCTAAATTAGCCGGTGTTGATCCTTCTGCTGTGATTGTAGAAATTCTTAATGAAGACGGATCGATGGCCAGACGTCCTGATTTAGAATTGTTTGCTCAAGAACATAATCTTAAAATGGGTACGATTGCGGACTTGATTCATTATCGTATTCAACATGAAAACACTTTAGAACGGGTCAGCGAATGCCTACTCCCAACTGAGTTTGGTGATTTTCGTTTATATGCTTATCAAGATAAAAATGATAATAATCTACATCTAGCCTTAGTGATGGGCGACGTGTCAGGTGATGAGCCTGTGTTAGTTAGAGTGCATGCACGTAATTTATTGGATGATGTGTTTTCATCGAGTAGAAATGAAGGTAGTGTGTCCATTCGTATGGCAATGCAAAAAATTTCAGAAGAGGGTCGTGGTGTTTTGGTTGTGATTAGACAATCAGAAGGCAATAAGTCTTTAGCAGAATTAATACATCGTTATCAGTTAGAGGATAATGGTATACCGAGCGCTGTTAGTAACGTGGATGGTTCTGATTGGCGTATGACAGGCACAGGATCAAGAATATTGTTAGATTTAGGTGTACACAAATTAAAAGTATTAGGTACGCATAAAAAGTATATAGGTTTGTCAGGCTTTGATCTTGAAGTCTCTGAACATGTAGGTTAGCACTGAGCTTAAATAGATAGTACCAGTAAGAATTTTTATTAATAAAGTAGAGAAATAATATGTCAGCCATAAAAACATTTGAAGGTAATTTATTAGTCAACGGTGGTAAATTTTGTATCGTTGCCTCTCGTTTTAATAGTTTTATTGTTGAGCAATTAGAAGCGGGCGCGATTGATGCCTTAGTGAGACACGGTGCAAATAAAGCGGACATTAGCCTAGTTAAAGCCCCTGGTGCATTTGAATTGCCTGTGGTTGTTCAACGTGTGGCTGCGTCTAAGAAATATGATGCGATTATTGCTTTGGGTGCGGTAATTAGAGGCGGTACTCCACATTTTGAATATGTAGCTGGAGAATGTGTAAAAGGCATAGCCACTGTTTCTTTACAATACAACATCCCCGTAAGTTTTGGTGTTTTAACAGTCGATTCAATTGAGCAAGCGATTGAACGAGCAGGCACTAAAGCCGGTAATAAAGGCGCTGAAGCTGCAATGTCAGTGATCGAAATGGTTAGTTTGTTTAATAACCTGGAAGCCTAATGAGTCAAGCTAGAACGAATGCACGCAAAGCCGGTGTTCAGGCTTTGTATCAAT
>CAIXDX010000178.1 GCA_903918335.1 uncultured Methylococcaceae bacterium
AAGACTTGTAACAAGATGTTAAACACATCAGGATGCGCCTTTTCTATCTCGTCCATCAAAATAACTGAATAAGGCTTACGTCTAACCAACTCCGTTAAATAGCCGCCTTCTTCATAGCCCACATACCCAGGAGGTGCACCAATTAAACGTGCTACCGAATGCTTCTCCATAAACTCAGACATATCAATACGCACCATAGAATCGGTGGTATCAAACATAAACTCCGCTAAGGCTTTACATAACTCAGTTTTACCCACACCCGTTGGGCCCAAGAATAAAAACGAACCATTAGGACGATTAGGATCCGATAAACCTGCTCTAGAACGACGAATCGCATTACTTACGGCTTTAAGTGCTTCTGTTTGGCCAACCACACGTTTACTGAGATAGTCTTCCATGCTTAATAACTTTTCACGCTCGCCTTCCATCATCTTAGAAACGGGTATACCTGTCCATTTAGAAACCACTTCAGCAATTTCTTCATCAGTCACTTTATTACGCAACAGCGTCATCTTATGTGACTCATCAGGCACCGAAATGGATAATTGCTTTTCTAAGGCCGGAATAATACCGTATTGCAACTCAGACATACGCCCAAAATCATTTGCACGAGTGGCCGCTTCTAAATCTGTTTTTGCTTGGTCTAACTTTTCTTTAATGCTCGCAGAACCTTGTAACAAAGCTTTCTCAGCTTTCCAAATTTCCTCTAAATCAGAATATTCTTTTTCCAACTCAGCGATATCCGCTTCCAAGGTTTCCAATCGCTTCTTTGAAGCAGTATCTTTCTCTTTCTTTAGCGCGACTTGTTCAATTTTTAACTGAATTAAACGACGATATAAACGATCCATTTCTTCTGGCTTAGAATCAATCTCCATACGAATACGGCTCGCCGCCTCATCAATTAAATCAATCGCCTTATCTGGTAATTGTCTATCCGCAATATAACGATAAGATAAAGCCGCTGCCGCCACAATAGCTGGATCAGTAATCTCTACACCATGATGCACTTCATACTTTTCTTTTAAGCCACGTAAAATGGCAATTGTATCTTCAACCGAAGGTTCATCGACCATCACCTTTTGAAAACGACGCTCTAAAGCCGCATCTTTTTCGACATATTTACGATACTCATCTAAGGTGGTTGCACCCACACAATGTAACTCACCTCTGGCCAAAGCGGGCTTTAACATATTACCTGCATCCATAGCGCCTTCTGCTTTACCGGCGCCCACCATAGTGTGTAGTTCATCAATAAACAGAATCACTTGGCCTTCTTGTTTAGCCAAATCATTTAAGACCGCTTTCAATCGTTCTTCAAATTCGCCTCTAAATTTCGCGCCCGCAATTAGAGCCGCCATATCTAACGACAAAACTTGCTTGCCTTTTATACCTTCTGGCACCTCACCATTCACAATACGTTGAGCTAAGCCCTCAACAATCGCGGTTTTACCCACGCCAGGCTCACCGATTAATACCGGATTATTTTTAGTACGGCGTTGTAGCACCTGAATGGTACGGCGGATCTCATCATCACGCCCAATCACAGGATCTAACTTACCTTGTTCAGCTCGCTCTGTTAAATTGATGGTGTATTTGTTTAACGCTTGGCGTTGATCTTCAGCATTTGCATCATCTACTGCTTCGCCACCGCGCATTTTATCGATCGCCATTTCTACCGCCTTAGTATTGAGACCTAACTTTTTAAATAATTGGCTTAAATAACCTTTCTCTTCACAAGCCGCCAATAAAAACAACTCGCTGGAGATGAATTTATCATTACGCTTTTGAGCTAATTTATCGGTTAAGTTAAGTAAACGAGAAGATTCATTAGAGATTTGTAAATCCCCCCCAGAACCCGATACTGTGGCAATACGGTTAAGCTCGGTATTTAACTCAGTACGCAATAACTGCGTATTAATACCGATTTGAGCTAATAACGGCTTGATACTTCCGCCTTCTTGTTCTAACAAAGCCGTCATTAAATGCACGGGTTCTATAAATTGATGATCTTTTCCTAAAGCAAGACTCTGCGCATCCGCTAGCGCCGCCTGAAACTTGCTGGTTAATTTGTCCATACGCATGATTGATACCTAATAAAGGGTGTTTTAATTGGCACGGATATTAGGGATCATCCGCATGATTTCAAGGAGCAAGTTATTCTTTATTACTTATATCGTGTTAAGTAAGAATAACTATTAAACTGAGATGTAATAAGCCTAATGATTATAGGCTTATTTATGCAATAAAATACGAGGAATTTACAATATTAGAAATTAAACTTACAAAGATATATCTACAAAACCATGCGTACCGCGTTTTGATTTAACGGCTAACCAGTTTTTTAAATGCTTAAGTTCAGCTGTTTCTTCTAAAGCATCCAAACTTTGTTTGTTTTTTAATAACCTAAAAGCCGAAGACAACACATTATAACGATCGCCTGTAATACCGGCTCGTCTTAAGCCCACGGTATTTAAACGATAATGCTTAGCGGGTCTGCCGCCAATTAACATATAGGGAATCACATCCATATTTAATCCAGTCGTGCCTTGCACAATGGCATAAGAACCAATTCGGCAAAACTGATGCGCGACCACAGCCCCCCCCATAAACACATTATTACCCACTTCAACATGGCCACCAATCGCCACGTTATTAGCAAAAATAGTATTGTTACCCACATGACAATCATGCGCCACATGACTGTTATTCATAAAAAAACACCCAGA
>CAIXDX010000179.1 GCA_903918335.1 uncultured Methylococcaceae bacterium
CAAATACGGCTGTACATAATGACTAAAAATAATATCTAGCCACATATTACAATCATGACCGCAAATAGTTAAGGCTTCTGCTCGATTATGCTCCAGTACAAATGCGCTGTACTTATCATAACAAAATACAAAAGGATCAAGCCCTGTGGCACTAAAAAAAACATCCCGATAACTGCGTATCTGAGTTGCCTCTAATGACAAATACCCCTCACTAATCAATGTGAGCAACTCTGAAACTTCAGCCATTAAATCGTCTAACCTATACCCCACCCGATACCATTCTAGCATCGTAAATTCAGGGTTATGAAAGCGCCCAGACTCCCCGTTTCTAAAAGCCTTACAGATTTGATAGATAGATCCGGAACCTGCACATAGTAAACGCTTCATGGCAAACTCTGGCGAAGTTTGCAAAAACAAAGTGTCTGATTGCAACCCACTCTCATAGGTTGTAGTAAAAAAATCCAAATGTGGATCTGTACCACAACTATGCCCCAATAAAGGGGTCTCTACTTCCAATACATTTCTAGCGGCGAAGTAGTTCCTAATTTTCTGTAGGACTTTTGCTCTTAATTGTAAATAGTCAATACTACAGGTGGGTTGCCAAGCACTTTGCACTACTCTTTTACACGAGAAATATATTCACCTGTACGTGTATCTACTTTAATCATTTCACCTTGCTGAACAAATAATGGCACCCTAACAACAGCACCTGTATCTAAAGTAGCTGGCTTTCCACCACCACCCGAGGTATCACCACGCACACCCGGATCCGTTTCAACAATCGTTAATTCCACAAAATTAGCTGGCGTTACTGACAAAGGGGCATCATTCCATAAAGTTACAGTACACATATCTTGGTCTTTCAACCATTTGCTGGCATCACCCACCGCTTTGGCGTCACATTGGTACTGCTCAAAGGATTCGGGAGTCATAAAATGTCTAAACTCACCATCGTTATAAAGATATTGCATCTCAACATCAACCACGTCGGCACTCTCAAGAGTATCACCCGACTTAAAGGTACGCTCGATTACTCGGCCTGTTTTTAAATTTCTAATTTTAACGCGATTAAAGGCTTGACCTTTACCCGGCTTAACAAATTCGTTTTCGATAATTGCGCAAGGGTCATTATCTAACATGACTTTTAACCCTGATTTAAATTCATTCGTGCTGTAAATAGCCATTTTTTCCTCAAGATGACAAACAATATAAACATAGCCATTATAATGGAGGCTAACCATTGATAGAAACTTTAATAACTATTTCATGTTAGATCAACAGAGCGAAACGTTACATTTTACTAAAAACTGGCAACAACAACTAAGCGAAGCTTTCAGCTCAATTGACGAACTTTGCGAATATCTAGACTTAGAAATTAAAGACTTACCTGTATCAACCTTAGCAACAAAAAACTTTGCCCTACGTGTTCCTATCAGTTTTGCCGCTTCAATAAAAAAAAGAGATCCGCAGGATCCATTATTACGTCAAGTATTACCCATAGCGGATGAATTAAATCTTTATCCTGGATTTAGTCATGATCCTGTGGGCGATCTACCTGCTAACATTCAAACCGGGGTATTACACAAATATCAAGGTCGAGCACTTTTAATCAACACCGGCAGTTGCGCTATTAATTGTCGTTATTGTTTTCGACGCAACTTTCCGTATAGCGAACTGCAACTCAATAAACAAAGCGAAATTGCCGTTACTGACTTCCTAGCAACACATACTGACATCACCGAAGTCATATTAAGTGGTGGCGATCCTTTAATTTTAAGTGACGATCGTTTAAGGACATTGCTACATAAATTAAGTTCCATAGCCCATTTAAAACGTATCCGCATTCACTCAAGACTACCTATTGTATTGCCGGCTCGCATAACACCCGAATTATTACAAGCCCTGAAAGACACTGGCAAACAAATAGTATTTGTTGTGCATTGCAATCATGCTAACGAAATCAGTTCTCACGTTAGTAAAGCGTTACAACGAATAAAACAACAAGGCTTCACTATATTTAATCAATCTGTTTTATTAAAAGGCGTAAATGATCAAGCAACGCAACTCACTAAACTCAGTGAGCGTTTATTCGAAGAAGGCGTCATTCCCTATTATTTACATTTATTAGATAAAGCGACTGGAACAGGTCATTTTGAAGTGTCTGAATCGATTGCTGTTGATCTGATTAAAGCCCTACAAATCAGCTTACCGGGTTATTTGGTTCCTAAATTGGTTAAAGAACAAGCGGGGAGTGCATCCAAGCTATTAATCAATATTGCTTAAGCATAAAAGAATCGGAGTGCGTATTTTAAAATACGTACTCCAAAATACTTACTTTGATTTTGGGTTTTTTGTCGGATTCGACTTAACGGGCCTATCCAAATAACTCGCCGCATTAACGGGCACTGAATCTAATGCGAGTATTGCACCTAACTCAGTCATGGCTTTTTGATAAACTTTACGCTTAAAGTAAACCACATCTTCCAAAGGCGCCCAATAATCAACCCAACGCCAACTATCAAATTCGGGCTTTTCGCAATGATCAAAACGCACATTCGATTCTTGCGTAATTAAACGCAACATATACCAAATCTGTTTTTGACCAATACATAAAGGCATTGAGCTTTTTCGAATATAACGCTCAGGTAATTGATACCTCAACCAATATCGCGTTCTACCCAACAACTCTACATGCTGTTCTTGTAAACCTGTTTCTTCCCACAATTCTCGATACATCGCGGCTTCAGGATCTTCGTTAGCGTTAATTCCGCCCTGCGGAAATTGCCACGCATTAACTCCCATACGCTTAGCCCAAAACACACGACCCTCGTCATTGCAAAGGATTATGCCGACATTAGGTCGGTATCCTTTAGAGTCTATCATGTTAAAACCTGTTTTTATTCTGACCACAATGGTAAATTCACCAAGGTGTTAAATTACAAAATGGGTCAGGGTGTTTATAATATCTCCATTGTTCCATAAAAAAACCTTAGATGCCAGAGCGTATAAGGCATTTAATTAATTCAGACAGGCTTAATATGAGTTTAGCGATTTTTGATTTAGACAATACCCTGATTGCCGATGATAGCGATTACTTATGGGGACAGTTTTTAGTAGACCAAGGCATTGTTGATAAAACTTATTATGAAACCGCTAATCTTAAGTTTTATAAGCAATATAAAGAAGGCACATTAGATATTGTCGAGTTTTTGACTTTCTCATTAAAACCTTTAGCCGATCATGATACGCAACAACTGTATCAATGGCGCGCGCAATTTATCCACGAAATTATTATCCCTATATTGTTACAACCTGCTCAAGACCTTATTAACAAGCATAGAGACAAAGGTGATACTTTATTAGTTATTACGGCCACCAATCGCTTCGTGACAGAACCTATCGTTAATTTATACGGGATAGATAATTTATTAGCCAGCACCCCTGAGTTTATAAATGGCAAATATACCGGTAGAGTAGACGGCATTCCTTGTTTTCAGGAAGGCAAAGTTACACTGTTAGAAGAATGGCTTAAAACTTCTCAAGAAAACATGACTGACAGTTACTTTTATAGCGACTCTCATAATGATTTACCTTTACTTAAATTGGTAGATCACCCTGTAGCGGTAGACCCCGATGAAAAACTCAATGCATTCGCTAACGAGAACAACTGGCCAATTATTAGCTTAAGACAAGGGGTATGTCCCAACGAGCATTTTCATAAATAATGAAGAGGATTAGTCGTTTCGTTCAACCTTGTTAGACAGCACTGGGGGCTTTTACCAATTTAATGGAGAACATGGTTTTATGACGTGCTTGCCAAATATCGTATTCGGTTTGCATGCGTATCCATGTTTCTGAGGTAACCCCACCGATCCACACTTCAAGTCTTAAAGCCATTTCTGCGCTGATAGTAGCTTTGCCGTTAATAACGAGCGACAAGTAAACCACCATACTGGCAAAGCTCCTCTGCACCCCTGATATCTAGACTTGAAAATAGATTATCTATATTCATCATTACTCATAACAATTTGACACGGCTAAAATAACAACACATTTAAATTAACTAAGAACACAGTTTTGCATGTATGTTTCGGTTATTACTCACTATATTCATTTTTATCTTAGCCAATTCAGGAAAAGCAGATCCGAATCATCACACAAGCATGAAACTTCGCCGGCTTATTGGATGAAAAACTCTGTTGTATGGTATTCGCAAATACTAACGGAATGGCTGGGCATAAAACGATTCAATCAATATGTTACGGCTTCGGCTGGTTTATTGGCTCGCATTAAAACCAACAAAAACTATACGGCCGCTATCGGGCAAGACTTATGGTTGATAGGAACGCATACTCCGATTGATCCGACTACGTGGAAGCCTGTGTTAAGCATACAAAATAATGCCGGACACCCTACTGTTATCTGGACTAAAGGGGATGCTACGGCTATTGAGATTTGGGTTGATCGCGGTGATGAGGCTGGTTTTGTATTACTGACGATGAACACCGAACCCAATACCGCAGATGGCTCACCTTTACCCCCTAATGGCACCAGTGCTGTCTGGAAATATAAGGCTATTTATCATTACCATGATACCCAAGTAGGGCAATGGAGTGATGTGATTAGCATGCACGGCTAATATCATCAATTCAGTTGATGTAGTTCCAATCGACGTAATTTTGGCGCTAGTTTTGCGGTGACCGCCACCACAGTGAGCGTCATCAAGCCCCCAAAAATAACTGACGGCACCAATCCCATTAGACGTGCCGCAATACCTGATTCAAAAGCCCCCAACTCATTGGATGAACCAATAAAAATACCGTTAATAGCAGAAACTCGACCCCGCATGGCATCGGGTGTAGACAACTGCATAATGGTTGTGCGCAATACCACTGATACGCCATCAAAAACGCCAGAAAACATAAGCAACAAGCCTGCTACCCAAAAATTGACTGATAAGGCAAACCCAATCATACACACACCAAATCCAGCAACTGCAACCAAAAGCCAACGCCCAGTATGCAAATTAATCGGATGACGGGCAAGTATAAGACCCGTCATTACCGCACCGATTGCCGGTGCAGCTCGTAAAATACCCAGACCTTCTGGACCGTAATGAAAAATATCCTGAATAAACGCAGGGAGCATCGATACAGCGCCCCCAAACAAAACAGCAAACATATCCAACGACTGTGCACCTAGAATCACTTGGTTACTAAACACGAAACGCAAGCCTTCACCGATACTTGAAAAAATGGGTGCACTTGCCGCCGCAGGTGGCTCTTGAACACGAACTGACAATAATGCTAGTGCAGCCACTAAACACAGTCCTGCAGCAACACCGTAAGCAGTGACCTTACCCGCCCAACCGACTAGAATACCTCCTAGTGCAGGCCCAACGACAAGCCCAAACTGAAATATAGCACTACCAATTCCTGAAGCACGTGCATATTGATCGCGCGGCAACACCAAAGCGAATAAGGCGCTATAAGAGGGACCAATAAAGGCCCGAGCAACGCCAGTAAAGCCAATAGAACAATAGATCCACCATGCTGGGTTACCGATCAATTGACCTGCAGACAGCGCAACCAAAGTTAACGCTGTGAGACCTATTAACAGGCAAGCAAGCACACCGAATAAACGTCGAGAATGGTGATCTACCGCATAGCCTGCAAACAACGCGCAACAGAAATAAGGCACAACCTCAGCTAAGCCAATTAAACCCAGAGCCAATGTATCATGGGTCAATTCATAAATATGCCAACCTACCACTATTGCCAATATTTGGTAGGCAAGCACAATAAGGACCCGAAAAGATAACAGTTTAATAAAAGGGGTTGGTTTTAAAATAAAATACATGGCTGTCCAAACAAAAAACAATTTCCCTATTCATATAACTAGAAAATAAAAGTGACTAAGTGTAATGCTTTTTATTAATCACTGCCCAAACCGCTAATTTAACCTTACAAATAGTATTATTGTCATAAAATTATGCTATTGTTTTAAGGCATTCAATCCTTTATTTATTCTGCTTAACTAGGAGCAACGATGGGCCCGCATTACTTAAACCGTTTTTTTACCCCTCAATCA
>CAIXDX010000180.1 GCA_903918335.1 uncultured Methylococcaceae bacterium
ACAACAACAAATCCGCCCGCAAATAATGATATTCAGCAGCAACAGGTTCTTTTACTTTAACTACCATTTGAGTCGCCCAAACGGCATCAGCACTAACGACAACTTCAGCACCCGCGGCGATATACTCTTCATCAGAAATGGCGCTTCCTAAACCAGCACCCTGCTGAACTAAAACGTGATGTCCACTCCGAGTCAGTGCTTTTACGGCACCTGGCGTTAAACCCACACGGTACTCATTATCTTTAATTTCTTTAGGTAACCCAATGCGCATAAGTTATCCTCTTTATTGATGAATAGTAATTACAAGCTACAGTGCATCATAACAGTAACATTTAAAATAGCACTTTAAGCCTTAATCTTTCTGCCTATATTATCTCAGCCAATTTCTATCGAACAGGAACTCAGTAACACAATAAGCTAGGTTTAATATACAATCTGTGTGCATTTTGAGATTGGGAAATTAATGTTTAAAAAGCGCTTTATCAATCAATTAATTAAAAGTTTTTTTGATTTATCACCCATACTCGCGGTAGTGATCAGTTTTCAAGTATTGATCATTAGACAATCAATACCTGACGTAAGCCACTTTGTGATAGGTATCTTATTCGTATTAGTAGGTTTAACTTTATTTATTCAAGGACTGGAACTCAGCCTGTTTCCACTCGGCGAATCCATGGCCTACGCCTTTGCAAGAAAAGGGAGTTTATTCTGGTTACTCACTTTTGCGTTTTGTTTGGGCTTTGGTGCAGCCATTGCAGAACCTGCATTAATCCATATTGCTCAACAAGCAGCAGAACTCGCTGCTAAAAAATCCTTAATTTCCCCATCGCTTGATACTAAAAACAGCTATGCGCTAGGATTTAGAATGATTGTTGCCGTTTCTATTGGACTAGCAATTCTAGTGGGTGTACTAAGAATTATTAAGGGCTGGCCCGCTCATTATCCGGTATTTTATGCCTATGCATTGATAGCACTGCTCACGCCTTTTGCACCCACAGACATACTGGGCATTGCCTATGATTCAGGCTGTATTGCTACATCCACAATTACAGTTCCTTTAGTGACAGCATTGGGGGTAGGGCTAGCCACTGCCATTAAAGGCCGAAACCCTATGACCGATGGTTTTGGGCTACTGGTTTTTGCCTCGCTGACACCCATTATCTCTGTCATGCTCTACGGTATCATCGTATGACAGAACAGTTAGTCGAATTCTTTCTACTCCTTTTAGGCACAGCAAGAGACTTTATCCCCATTTTTATGGTGCTTATCGGTTTTCATTTGTTCATAATTCGTAAAGCAATTAATAATCCTAAAAAAATATTTACTGGCTTTATATTTGTTTTATTAGGCATTGCTGTCTTTCTTAAAGGCTTAGAGATGGCCTTATTTCCCATTGGAAAACTAATGGCCACCCAGCTCACCACTATAGAATTTTTAGGCATTAATACCTTACAAAAAACCATAAGCTGGCAAAGTTACGGATGGGTTTATGTTTTTGCTGCCAGCTTAGGTTTTGCAGTGGCTTTAGCCGAACCTTCTTTACTGGCAATTGCCGCTAAAGCAGAGCAAATATCTGGGGGAACCATTCGGGCGCTGGGCTTAAGAATTGCCGTAGGTGTTGGGCTCGGTGTCGGATTGGCCTTAGGAGCATTTCGCATTATCACAGGCACTGAGCTTTATTTTTATATCATTTCTGGCTTTGCAATTGCCACACTACAAAGCCTATTTACACCTAAATTCATCATAGGCATTGCTTTTGATTCAGGTACAGTAACCACCACCATGATTACGGTACCTTTAGTCACCGCTTTAGGTGCAGGTTTAGCGCAAGCTATTCCCGGACGAAATCCAGTATTAGACGGCTTTGGACTTCTCGCCTTTGCCAGTTTATACCCTATTATTGCTGTTTTAAGTTACGCACAAATTGCGCAGTGGCTTAACAAGCGCTCTCTCTCATCAAAACCCTGAGGACAACCATGCATTTTAAATTAATTATTGCCTTTGTTGAGGATGATAAAACCGATATCGTATTAGATGCGGCGCGCGAAAGTGGTGCAAAAGGCGCAACCGTTATCAACCATGCTAGAGGAGAAGGACTAAAACAATCTAAAACCTTCTTTGGCTTAACCTTAGAGTCACCTAGAGATGTCTTGCTGTTCTTAGTGGAAGAACATCTAAGCCGACATATCTTAGAAAAAATTGCCAAAGTGGCTCAGTTTGATAACCAACCCGGCACAGGGATCGCCTTTCAAATTGACGTCGAAGATGCCATCGGTGTAATGCGACAAGTAGAAGAACTAACCCATGAAATCGAGGACAAATTATGATAGTAAACAACACCCCCATCCGCGTTAAGGATGTGATGAAAACGGACTTTGGCACGATTGACGGCATAGCGACCGTTGCTGATGCACTAAAGAAAATGAAACTATTAAAAACCGCCGTCTTAATTGTTAATAAACGCAATGAAAATGACGAATATGGTATGGTCACATCGGGTGATATTGCCAGACACGTATTGGCCAGAGACCGAGCACCTGATCGAGTCAATGTTTATGAAATAATGAACAAACCTGTTATCAGCGTCCACCCCGATATGGACATCCGTTATTGTTCACGGCTTTTCGCAAACTATAATCTAGTTAGAGCCCCCGTTATTGAAAATAATCAAGTTATCGGTATGGTGAGTCCAAACTCTTTAGTGCTCGATGGAATGTATAAAACCTTTCAATAAATAGCATCCTGAGCAAAATAGCAGTACAATTTACACCTGCAGAGTATAGATATTGAACGAGAGGATGTCCCGGTTATCAATGTTGTTAGTTCTGTGTTAACCGTAAGTATTTTTTTTAGGAGTTTTTTAAATGGCAACAGGCACTGTAAAGTGGTTCAACAACACTAAAGGTTTTGGTTTTATCGCACCTACTGATGGCGGCGAAGACGTATTCGTTCATCACTCTGTAATTCAAGGGGAAGGCTTTAAAACACTAACTGAAGGCCAAACCGTGACTTTTGACATCGAATCTGGCCCAAAAGGCTTAACTGCAGTTAATGTTTATCCAAAATAAGCATTAAGCATTCGGGTTATAAAAAGCTCTTGTCATTAACAAGAGCTTTTTTTATGTCTGAAATATTGTGTTCTAAAACTATTTTAAAGGTCGACCTTTGGCATCTTTATTAATATGCCCAGAAAATATCAATATCGACTCAATAAACCCCCAAAGTACGCCATACCCCTGAGTAGCCGCAGTAAAGGCAATTTGAGCCAAACCCATCTTATAAAAACCTAAATAAAATCTGTGTGCCCCGACAAAGCCTAGAAAAAAACCTAATGCAGCGGCAATATATCGCGACTTTACGGCCTTGGGGCCAGCAAGAATAGCACCGACTAAATTAATCGCTTGTGCAGAACCCGCCTCATCGGCAGAAAAGTCGACTTCATCACCTACTTCTGGCGCTACTTGTGGCAACCAGTCATCAATTTTAAACGGATATAAAACTTCTACACTTTTTATGACACCAGTCTGACTTTCTAAGTCATAACTCTCAATAATCCCAATCATTTATGTTCCTTTAACCTTCCGCAGTAGTCGGGTCAATCATCGTTTTAATTTCAGCGACAGAATTAGCAGGAAAACCGCCTTGCTCTGCATGAGCTCTTACCGTTGCTTCATCGGGAGCAATATAAACACAATAGACTTTATTATCGGTTACGTAACTTTCTACCCATTGAATTTTAGGGCCCATATCAGAAAGTATACCGCAAGATTTTTGTGATATACCTTGTAAGTCTTGCGCGGTTAAAGAGCCAGCACCTGGAATTTCACGTTCTATAATATATTTTGGCATATTCAAATCTCCTCAGTTATCGTTAGTTAAATATCGCATGGCGTGTATTATTTTGGTTTCTCAAGCCTTATGCGTCCGCGAATAATATGACTGCGAGTCTTACTTTGTCAAAGACTATTTAAAAGACGGCAACTATTCGTTTTATAAACTATTTTATGTGGAGTTAATGCTAGAATCTTCAAATCCTAGATTTAGGTACTAACCCACATATTAACTAATTTGAACACTTGAAATGACTCGTTGGCAATTTTGGATAGATCGCGGTGGTACCTTTACTGATATTGTTGCTTTCAGCCCTAATGGCAAACTCATTACGCGCAAATTACTTTCAGAAAACCCAGCGTGCTATCAAGATGCCGCTTTACAAGGTATTCGTGAAATTTTACAACTCCCGAACCCTGCAGATCTGGATCCTTATATTGATAACATCAAAATGGGTACCACTGTTGGCACCAACGCTTTATTAGAACGCAAAGGTGAGAAATTAGCCTTAGTGATAACAAAAGGCTTTAAAGATGGGTTGTGCATTGCCTATCAAAATCGTCCTGATATTTTTGCACTCAATATTCAACGTCCAGAACAACTTTATCAAACCGTCATTGAAATTGATGAGCGCGTTAGTGCACTTGGCGAGATCATAAAGCCACTCAATATCACAGAAGTAGAGCACCAATTAAAGTCTTTATATCATCAGGGTTATCGAACATTAGCCATTGTTTTAATGCACGCATGGCGTTTTCCCGCCCATGAAACAAAATTAGGCGAACTTGCTCAACAGATTGGATTTACCCAAATATCCATTTCTCATCAAGTGAGCCCTCTATTAAAAATAGTCAGCCGTGGTGACACAACAGTCGTTGATGCTTATTTATCACCCCTATTGAAACGTTATGTGACACAAATTAGCACTGGGCTCGGAGGATCTTCAAGACAATCACGCTTGTTATTTATGCAATCCAACGGGGGCCTGATTGAGGCACGAACGTTTAAAGGTAAAGACTGTATATTGTCAGGCCCTGCTGGTGGTATCGTTGGGGCAATCGCTATCTCAAAACTAGCGGGCCTAAACAAAATCATCGCTTTTGATATGGGCGGAACCTCAACCGATGTTGCGCATTATGCAGGGGAGTTAGAACGCAGTTTTGAAACAGAAGTGGCCGGCGTTAGAATGCGCGTTCCTATGATGAATATTCACACAGTTGCCGCTGGAGGTGGATCAATATTACATTTTGATGGCAATCGTTATCGAGTTGGCCCCGAATCAGCAGGCGCCAATCCGGGCCCGGCCTGTTATCGGTTTGGAGGCCCTCTAACGGTAACAGATGCTAATTTGATGCTAGGTAAACTACCGCTATTTCCGAGCGTATTAGGCTCAAACGGTAAATTACCCCCAGACAAAAAGCGAGTCCTACAATTATTTACCGAATTAGCCCGTCATATTCAACAATCAACTGGAGATATCCGAAGCCCTGCACAAGTCGCTGAAGGATTTTTAGATATTGCCGTCGAAAATATGGCAACAGCCATTAAAAAAATCTCTGTCCAAAAAGGTTATAACCTCATTGATTATGCCTTGTGTTGTTACGGAGCGGCAGGGGGGCAACATGCTTGCAAAATTGCTGATCGCTTAGGTATACAATCAGTGCTTCTGCATCCGATGGCTGGGGTTTTATCTGCCTATGGCATGGGATTAGCCGATTTTCGGGTGCTAAAAGAACAGGCCTTAGAATTACACTATGACAACCTCAACGAAAGCGATTTACGTACTTGTTTACAAAACCTCGAAAGCCAAGGACGATCAGACCTAGAAGCACAGGGATTAACCGCCACAAAAATAAAATCCGTTCAACGCTTATTAATACGTTTTCAAGGTACCGATAGCACGTTATCAGTTAATTTTACTGATAAAGACACCCTGCTCACTGAATTTAAAAACCGATATAGACAACGTTTCGGCTTTTGTTATGAGGATCGGTCATTAATAATCGAAACAGCCATTGTGGAATGTATTGGTACTGAAACTCAAAACAGTCAAACAAACTTAAATCATTTTTCTGACGGTACAAAGCAACCAGAATTATTAACGCAACTATTCAGCCAAGATAAATGGCATGAAACACCTGTCTATCGACGTGAAAATTTGCCTATTAATGAGACACTCATTGGCCCCGCCGTTGTTGTGGAAGCGACCTCAACTATTGTCATTGAGCCCGGGTGGCAAGGCATACAAAACGATTCAGGTAATTTGCTATTAACGCGTCTAGCACCTTTACATCAAACATCTAAAACAGACGGACGCATTGACCCCGTTTTATTAGAGATATTTAACAAGCTGTTTATGTCTATTGCCGAACAAATGGGCTTTGTTCTGCAAAACACAGCACACTCCGTTAATATCAAAGAGCGCTTAGATTTTTCATGTGCCTTATTTGATGCTAATGGCGAACTCATTGCAAATGCACCGCATATTCCTGTGCATCTCGGTTCAATGGGTGAAAGCGTCAAAGCACTTTTAAAAAAATATGCCAATAGCCTACAAGCTGGTGATGTTTATTTAACTAACTCACCCTATGCTGGGGGCACACATTTACCCGATATTACCGTGATTACTCCGATTTTTTCAGAAGCACATAAAGAACTCCTATTCTTTACAGCATCACGAGGGCATCATGCTGATGTAGGTGGAATTTCACCCGGCTCTATGCCCGCTAACAGTCACCATATCGAAGAAGAAGGCATTATAAGTGACGGTCTAAAAATTGTGGACCAAGGCCAGTTTCAAGAAAAAACCCTACATAATTGGTTAAATTCAGGGCCTTATCCGGCCCGAAATCCTGAGCAAAATATTGCAGACCTTCAAGCACAAATTGCTGCTAACGAGACAGGCGCTCAAGAATTACACAACATCGTCAAGCGTTACTCTCTCCACGTAGTTCAAACCTATATGCAACACGTTCTAAATAATGCAGAAACCTGTGTGCGTAAAGTATTAACAACACTTTCTGACGGTCGTTTCGAAAATGTTATGGATGACGGCGCAAAAATTAGCGTCAATATAAGTATTGATCATAAAAATCAACGCGCTCTTATTGACTTTACGGGCACATCTCAGCAATTAGAAACTAATTTTAATGCGCCCTCCGCCGTTTGCAAGGCCGCCGTACTCTATGTATTCAGAACCTTAGTAAAAGAGGACATTCCACTTAATGCGGGCTGTATGAGGCCTCTAGACATCATTATTCCCGAAGGTTCACTATTAAATCCTCATTATCCTGCCGCCGTTGTCGCAGGCAATGTTGAAACCTCTCAATACATTGTCGATGCCTTATTTGGTGCCTTAGGCATTTTGGCCGCTTCGCAAGGCACCATGAACAACTTTACTTTTGGCAATCAGCGTTATCAATATTACGAAACCATTTGTGGTGGAGCAGGCGCTAGTAAAGATTTTAACGGTTGTGATGCCGTGCAGACTCATATGACTAACTCGCGCATAACGGATCCAGAAGTATTAGAATTACGTTTTCCTGTACTATTAGAAGAGTTTTCTATTCGGTATGGCAGTGGTGGAGCAGGCAATAAACATGGCGGTGCCGGCACTGTACGTCGTTTAAAATTCCTAGAACCCATGACAGCAGGTATTTTATCTAGTCACCGTAAATTTCCACCTTTTGGACTCAACAACGGCAAGTCAGGTCAAGTGGGCATCAATACCCTTATTAAAAATAACGGTAAAATTGAAATTCTCCCTAGTTGTGTCCAAATTGACTTACAAGCGGGTGATAGCATTCAAATTGAAACACCGGGTGGAGGTGGCTTCGGATAAACGCCTCAGTAAACAACTCAATATACAATATCAGCCGCAAAACTTACTTTAACTCAACATAAATTAAAGCCATGACAACGCCTATACCAGAAATAAAAAAAGCCTTAGAAAACGCCTTACTCCATGATGGAATCATGGAACCACTCTTATATGAATATGAGTTTGAAGAAATTTTGCCTGAGTTAGTTGAAACACTGACTACCGATAAAGACGATTACCTTTACGCCATTACCACGCATAAAAATGACATTACTGGCATTGAAGATACCGCCATGGTATTAATTGAAGCCTCTGGGGAAACCTATATTAATGAGTTAGCCAGAGATAAACTCAAAGAAATATGGGCAGGCGCCTATGTGAAAAACATAAAACAATTAATACCCGATTATGCCAAACAACTGCATGAAGGCGACTTACCTATGAATGGCCTTAAAACCGTTTAAGCTCTCGCGCCAAAAAGTGCCGTACCGATGCGCACAATAGTTGATCCCTCTGCTATCGCGGCATTTAAATCGGCACTCATCCCGAAAGAAAAAGTATCTAAGACTGGATTATTAAGTGCTACAACCGCTGCACGAAGCACCTTAAAGGGCTGGCGCTGTTTCTCAAAATCCAATTCCGGCTCAGGTACCGCCATGACACCGCGTAAAATCAGATTAGGTAAAGCAGCTACTGACTGAGTCAGTTCAGCTAACTCTGCCAAGCGAATACCCGATTTAGTCTGTTCATCACTGATATTAACCTGTAGACAAATGTTTAAAGGCGGTAAGGTATTAGCGCGTTGATCACTTAAACGCTGCGCAATTCTAAAACTATCGACACTGTGCA
>CAIXDX010000181.1 GCA_903918335.1 uncultured Methylococcaceae bacterium
AGAAACCCGCCCCGCCAATATAGAAGGTAAAGGTGAGGTAACTTTACGGGATTTGGTACGTAACTCCTTGCGGATGCGGCCCGATCGTATCGTGATTGGTGAGGTGCGCAGTGGTGAGGCCTTTGATATGTTACAAGCCATGAACACAGGCCATGAAGGTTCTTTAACCACGGTGCATGCCAATAACCCACGCGATGCCTTGGCCAGATTAGAAAACATGGTGTCTATGGCAGGCCTTGATATGCCGGCTAAAGCCATTAGAAAACAAATCTCCTCTGCAATTCATTTAATCATCCAGTTGAGTCGGCTTGAGGATGGCTCTAGACGCGTGATTAGTATTCAAGAAATAGAAGGCATGGAAGGTGAGCTCATTACTATTTCTGAGATCTTTAAGTTTGCGAGAACAGGTGTCAATGAAGAGGGTGTCGTTACAGGTGATTATTGTGCAACGGGTATTGTGCCTAAGTGTCTGGCCACTATGAAACAAAAAGGTTTAAAACTGGATATGAATATATTTAGTCATGTTATTAATGCCTAGGGAGTTAACACTATGACTCATGACATGACAGCGATATTCGTAGGTGTTGTTTTTATCACCGTCTTTTTAGCTTCCAGACTATTAGTTTTACCGTCCTTTGGATCCAATCAGGGCAATCGACGACAATTACAAAAACGCTTAGCCCATATCATTCTTGAACATGGGGATGAAGGCGTCTCTATTGTTAAGCTAAATTATCTAAAACGCTTAGGTCCACTCGAACGATTCTGTGAGGATTTGCCGGGTATAAAGCAGTTAAAAGCACTGTTAGAACAAGCAGGCAAAACGCAAATGGCGTATCGCTTTGTTTTATGGGTATGTTTATTAGCGGTGGTCATGGGGGTGTGTAGTTGGTGGTATTTTCATAGTTTTATGTGGGTGAGTGTCTTTGTAGTGAGCGGCATTGTGTTTCCGATTGTTTGGTTAAAAAATCTGAGAACTAAGCGCATGGATCAGTTTGAAGAACAATTACCGGATGCCTTGCAAATGATGTCCAGAGCCTTACGGACCGGCTATTCATTTTTAGAATGTATGAAAGTGGTGGCCACAGAAATGAAAGGCCCAGTGAGTGAAGAGTTTTCGATGACCTATGAAGAGATCAATTATGGTCGCGATATTGAAGTGGCTTTTGCCATTATGATTGAACGGGTGCCGAGTTTAAGTTTAATTGCCATGACTACTGCCATTATGATTCAGAAGGAAACCGGCGGTAATTTGGCTGAGGTCTTATTAAAAATCAGCAGTGTGTTATCTGGGCGTTTTAAATTGCAGCGCCGTATTAAGACTTTGTCTGCGGAAGGTATCATGTCTGCTTGGGTGCTGCTTTTATTGCCATTTGCTTCGTTTTTAGTCATTAATTTTTTAAATCCTGATTATTTTATTCCTTTGTATCAAGCGCCTGACAAAATGAAATATTTTGAAGTTTTTTTTGGTCTGGAATTTTCAGCAATTATTTGGATTCGTTACATTATTAGTGTAGATGCTTAAGGATAACCATGAATAACATCATGCATATTTTGACTGAATTATTACAAAATCGCCAAGTGTCGCAGTGGTTGATTTTATTGTTGGTTTTTATAGCCATGTTTGTTTTGGTACTTGCTGTCATGGCATTATTCAGTGATTTTTTTGATCCCGTGCGTGCGCGCTTAAAAAATATTACAGTGGATGACGAACTACTACCTTTAGAGTCTGATCACTTAGCAGAGCAATTACGTAAACATCAACTCTTATATATACCCGTCAATAAATCTTTATTACAAAGAACGGCTACCCGCTTACATTATGCAGGCTATCATGTAAGAGATAGTTTGTTGCATTATTACTTATTAAAAATGTTACTCACCATTTTATTCCCAATCGTGGTGTTGATTGTGATGTCAATCATCCCTGGCATAAGAGCGGAGGCCCTAGTGTCAGGCGTGTTGATTGCTTTGGGCGTGGGTTATTTAGCCCCCAGTTTTATTTTAGATAAATTAATAGCGCTCCGCCAAAAGACACTTAAACGGTCTTTTCCTGATGCGCTGGATATGATTGTTATTTGCTCAGAAGCCGGCTTAAGTTTAGATGCGGCTTTGCAAAAGGTGGCTGTGGAATTAGTGATTAGTCATCCTGAGTTAGCCGCAGAACTTAATTTAGTCATTGCCGAAACCCGAGCCGGTTTGGAACGGCATATTGCTTTACAACGTTTGGTAGAAAGAACGGGAGTTGAAGATATAAGAGGCTTAGTATCCACGTTAGCTCAAAGTATGCGTTTTGGGACTAGTATTGCGGAAGCGTTGAGAGTGTTTTCTGAGGATTTAAGAGATAAACGTATGCAAGCCGCCGAAGAAACGGCTGCCAAAATTGGTCTTAAATTGATTTTTCCGTTAGGGGTCTGTTTATTACCGGCCTTTTTAATGGTGGTTTTAGTCCCCGTTATACTCATTTTTAAATCAATGTAAGTTTTAATACCCTGACACTGTCATTTTTGATTAACTCTATCTATAAGGAATAATGCTTCTTATGCAACGAATACCCCAAAAATTAATAACGCTGAGTATGGGCATTATTCTGAGTCAGTCTCTATTAGTAGCCTGCAGTCCGGTTAATGTGGCAAAAGACGCTGTTAATCCAGACTCAAAAGCTGCTGAAGCCTTGTTAAAAAGCACGGGACTGAGTGTGGGTTCAGTCGATGAGGCATTACTAAAAGCCGCTAATGCCATTCAAGAAGGCAAAATGGATTTAGCTCAGCTTTATTACATAAAAGGTTTTGAGTTACAGCCCACTAATATTGAGCTGTTACAAAAAATGGCTGAGTTGTATGTGCACCTAGAAAAGTATGAATTAGCTGAAGTGAGTTTTAAATTAATATTAAAACAACAACCTAATAATATAAAAGTCCAAGAAGAATATGGTTTGTTGTTGCTTAAAGAGCGTAAGTATCAAGAAGCAAAAACCAGTTTAGGGGCGGTCGTTGCCAAACAACTCAGTGGGTCTGCTTATAATGGCTTAGGCATTATTGCTACGGTACAAGGCAATTTAATTGAAGCAGAGGCTTTATTTAAAAAAGCGGATCGCATTGTGCCTAATAACCCTGAGATTTTAAATAATTTGGGTTTTGCTTTGTATTCAGCAGAAAAATATCCTGAGGCGATGGCTTATTACAATTTAGCCCTACAGATAGCGCCAGGTTTTAAAAAAGCACTTTATAACTATGCCTTACTGCAAGGTCGTTTAGGGAATTACGATCTGGCCTATGATGCGTTTGTTAAAGTCTCAAGCGAAGCTGAAGCGAATAATAATTTAGGCTATATCGCCATGATGAAAGGTGATTATGTAAAAGCTAATGAATACTTGCAAGAAGCTATCAAATTCTCTCCAAACTATTACAAAAAAGCTAATGATAACCTCAAGCATTTAAAGGACTTGGAGAATAATAAAATATTTAATTAACCAGGTCACTAATTTTTTATTTACAGAGTCTATTTTAAAGCACATAATGAATTCTGTTGCATGATGTGTGTTGTTCATCGCATAACTATAAGATTTTTTTATTTTTATTGCTCTTGAATGTTTATAATTACATAGTGAAAAACTAGGTAATTTTCTTTTATTTTAATGAGGTGTATTATGAAAAATTTAATGAATAAAGTTAACGCTTTCTTTTATGATCAAAAAGGCGCAGAAACAGCTGAGTGGGCCTTAATCGTGGGCATATTGGTTGTTATTGCCGTGGCTGTTTATGGTGGTGGTGCAGGGGGTACCTTAGGAACAGCGCTGAAATCAGCGATAACAGCATTAAGTAATGCTATTGCTGGTTAATAGTTAGTTGTTTTGTGGGCGAGGCCATATAGAAGTGCAATATTGAATATATTGCGTATGACTTCGCCTGTAAGACTATTAGGTTTAGCCCCCTTTCACTTTTTTGTTATAGGGAGTATTAAATGGTTAATGTCTTCCTGTTTCGACCAAGTGTAACATTGTTGGTTATATGCCTTGCCTTGTTATTTATTAGTGCAGTCATTGATATTAAATACAAAATTATCCCCAATGGCATAGTTTTAGTAGTGCTGGTTTTAGGTCTCTCTTTTAATTTGATTAATTCCGCCGGTCTGGGGTTAAAACAGGCGTTGTTTGGCTTAGGTGGTGGATTGTTTATCATGCTCCCTGTTTATCTCTTAAAGGGGTGGGGTGCGGGCGATGTAAAATTAATGGCCGCACTGGGTAGTGTCGTCGGACTAGATAAAATAATTGATATTATTTTTTATAGCGTTTTGCTTATGGGGTTAATGAGTGTCGTGTTTATCATGAGTAACGTGCTATTTTGTTACTCGCATTCGTCATTTAAAAATTTAGCGATACGACAAATCCCTATGGCCCCTGCTATTGCGGTTGCTACGTTTTATGTATTGATGCCTGCATTAGGCTATTCTGCTGGTTTCTTTAAGTCATGGCCCTAGATAATTTAATTAAACAACCTCGCTCCATCCAAGAGACTGGTGTGGATGGTGACTTGTTAGTGGATTTAACCTTAAAGCATTTTTACGATTGTGGTGTATTAGATTTACGTCAAATAGCCGATCGCATGGCACTTTCTGGTACTGTCATGGAAAGTATTTTAGATCCCTTACGCAAAGATTCTAAAGTCGAAGTCTTAGCCGCAAAAGACAACAGTGCCGGCGTTAGATTTCAACTCACTGATTTAGGCCGCTATGAGGCCCAACATGCCTTTTCACGTAGTGCTTATATAGGTCGTGCACCCATTAGTATTGAGCATTATCGACTATTAGTAGCAGAGCAATCTGTGTTCAATGGCAGTGTCAGTAAAGCGCAATTACTAGCAGACTTTGCTGATGTAGTCATAGAAGAAGATTTATTGAATCAAATGGGGCCGGCTATCCATTCCGGTCGCGCTATTATGGTTTATGGTGTGGCGGGCAGCGGTAAGACTTTTATTTGTAAACGCATGGCGCGTAGTTTAGGGGAACCTATCCATTTACCTTATGCGATTTGTGTCGGACGCGAAATTATTCAATTTTTTGATCCCTTAATTCATCATCCTGTTTATAGCGTCACTGAAAAAGCCAGTTATCAATTTCAGACTCAGATAGATAAACGCCTGATTCTGTGTGATAGGCCCGTGGCGGTGAGTGGAGGGGAGCTTGGTTTGGATAGTTTGGAATTACAGTATGATCCAACAACACGCTTTAATCAGGCGCCAATTCAAATGAAAGCCAATAATGGGCTTTATCTAGTGGACGATTTGGGCCGTCAGCGTATCTCAGTGATGGACTTATTGAATCGTTGGATAGTGCCTATGGAAGAGCATGTGGATTATTTAACACTCGGGACGGGACAGCATTTTCCGGTGCCTTTTGATGTGGTATTAATTTTCTCTACTAATATAAATCCCGGTGAATTATTGGATGAGGCGTTTTTAAGACGCTTAGCTTACAAAGTTAAATTCTCGTCTATTACTCAAGCTGCCTACACTCAAATTTGGACTACTCTTTGTGTCAGTAAAAATATCACGCTTGCAGAAGGCGTACTTGAGCAAATTATTGAGTTGTATCAGACCAAACAACGCGCTTTTCTGCCGTGCCAACCCCGTGATTTGTTGGAAATTGGGCTAAATCTAGCCAAGTTTAATAATGAAGAAATAATCAGCAAAGCTACGATACTGTTGGCGTGGCATACCTATTTTATCGATTTAGTTTGAAGGATGTATAAATGAATAAGCGTTTTATTATTATGTTAGTGATTGCTCTCATCTTGGCATTTGTTTCTGCCTGGGTGGCTAAGCTGTGGATACAAGGCCGACCGGTAGGTAAAACAATCCCGGTGGTTGTGGCGGCTGTTGATATTCCTTATGGCGTAAGGATTGAAGCATTTCAAATAAAAATTATTGATTGGCCGAATGATTCAGTTCCTGTCGGCGCTTATTCTGCAAAAGATCAAGTCATCGATAAGGTTTCACGCAATGACTTTTATGCGGATGAACCTATTTCTGAAAAAAGAATGTTAGTGCACACCGCGGGTAGTACTTTATCGACTTTAATAGATAAAGAATACCGGGCCATTGCCATCCGAGTTGATGATGTGGTCGGTGTGGCGGGCTTTATCTTACCGGGCAATAACGTGGATATTTTAGCCACTAAAATGGATAAAGTAACTACTCAGTGGGTTACTCAGACAAAATTACAAAATATAAGAGTGTTAGCGGTTGATCAAGATGATTCACATGAAAAAGATAAGCCCGCCATTGTAAGAGCTGTCACCTTACAACTTAAGCCCGAGCAAGCAGAAGTGATGGTACAGGCTATGAGAGAGGGGACTATTCAATTAACGCTGAGAAATCCAAACGATAATTTGCTAGTTAAGGTGCCCGATAAAGTCGAAGTTGAAGATATTTCGCCCTATCTTTTAGATAATAAAACACCTTTAAAAAAACATCTGCTCAAGGTGATCCCTTGGTAATTACCCTCCCTATTAACTATCACTTGAGAATGATATGAATAAGAACATGAATAAGAATCGAGGCGGTATTTTATTAGTGGTCGTGCTATGCGCATTGAGCAGTTCAGTGTTCGCTGTCAATGACACGCCTATTAAAACTGAAAATGTCCAAGTGGCTCTCAATAAATCCAAGTTAATTACCTTGGATAAAAATATTAAAATCGAAGAAATATCGCAAGGTAATACAGCGATTTCGAATAATAATTTTAAACCGGATATGGAATCGGCTGATGCCACCTTTATTCAGCCCAATCAAATATTGATTAATGGCAAATCGATAGGCACCACTAATTTGTATTTATGGGGTGAAAAAGGTAAGGTTATTGAGGTATTAGAGATTGAGGTGACTCATGATTTAACCACATTAAAGTCGAAGTTGAATGAGTTGTTGCCCGGTGAGCATGATGCGCAAGGTAAACCGAATATAGCGGTGCGATCTTCTCAAAAAAACATTGTTTTAACAGGCGAAGTAACTACCTTAGCGAATATGCAGGCCGCGATTCAATTAGCTCAAGGTTATTTAGGCAGTTCACAGAATTTAGGTGGTGGCGCTTCAACGGGTTCTGAGAGTGGCCAAGGCAATATTAATGTCTCTACCAGTAGTGCGCAACCTAAAGTGGATCCCAGTGCGAGTGCAGTGCCACAAGTGATTAATTTAATGACGGTGGGCGGTGCACAACAGGTGATGTTGGATGTGAAAGTTGCTGAAATTAATCGTACCGTATTAAAAGGTTTAAATATCAACTTTAGTGCGATACAAGCTTCAAACAACTTTACAGCGGGTGCGGTTAATGGCGGTGGGTCTTTAAATAATCCTATAGGTATTCGTAATCTATTGACGCCGAATAGTTTTAACGCCGGCGCTTTGTTTTTGCAAGCGTTGAGCGGGCAGTTTATGTTTAATTTGACTATTGATGCCGCTAATGATCAGCAATTGGCTAAAATATTAGCGCAACCGACTTTAACGACCTTGTCTGGGCAAACGGCTACTTTTATATCAGGTGGCGAGTTCCCCATACCGGTTCCTCAGTCATTGGGTACTGGTTCCAGTACCATTACTATCGTGTTTAAAGAGTACGGCATTGGCTTAAAGTTTGTACCCATAGTGCTTGATTCTGGACGGATTAATTTAAATATGCATGTCAGTGTGAGTGAATTGTCTACGGATGCCGCTGTTATTGCCCAAGGTGGCACTACTAATACTCAATTGTCCATTCCTTCTTTAACCAAGCGTGAAGCAAGCACTACTCTGGAGTTAGCCGAAGGGCAAACCATGAGTATTGCGGGTTTAATCAGTGAAAAGCTAAAAGAAAATGTCAATTTGTTTCCGGGTTTGGGTGATATTCCTGGCTTAGGTGCTTTATTTAGAAATTCTAAATTTTTAAAAGATACGACTGAATTGGTAATATTTGTGACACCGCGTTTAGCAAAACCCGTATTGGCTAAAAACGCCCAATTACCCACCGATAGTTTCGTGGAACCTGATGATATTGACTTCTATATCTTAGGGAGAACAGAATCCAGGCGCGCAAAAAGCATGGTTAGCAATAGGATCGGCAATGGTGTTATTGCTAAAGGTGGTCTGGATGGTGAATACGGTCAACAGTTAGTCGGAGGTGTTAAATGATCGCGGTAATAGCTAAAGATAAATTATTTATTGGGTTAAGTTTAATTCTGCTAACCGGTTGTCCAGAATGGAGTTCTGTGCCTAAAGTGGTTGATCAAAATATGGGCTCTGCCTATGCCAACATGATTAAGTACCAGACCTTATGTCCTGAACATGGCATTAAAGCGAAAGATTCTAAATTATGTCCTGAGCATAAAGATGTAATGGCCTTAGATGGTCAAAAAGCCAAAGGCGTGCTAGACGCTTATCGACAACCCCCTGTGGCACCAGCAGAAGAGGCTAAAAAAGGCGTAGCATTTGATGTGAAAAATGTTGGTGGATCAACTAATTAATACATTAAGGCGATTAATGAGGTTTGGGTTGTATTGAACATTTTTGGAAAAATATGAAACTTTTATATAAACAAAAAGGTGCTGAAACCGTTGAGTTCGCGATTATATTGCCATTACTGATGTTTGTACTGTTTGGGATTATGGAGTTTGGTATCGTGCTTTATGATAAAGCGGTCATTACCAATGCAAGCCGAGAGGGTGCGCGATCAGGAATTGCTTATAGATGTCCCGCTTTATCCGAAGCACAGATAAGCACAATAGTCACTAATGCCACGACTAACACGGTTGGGGGGGCAAGTTTGCTGATTAGCTTTGCATCGGGTACTACGGCACCGGGGGTAACTGTGTCGCCGACTCCTCCCACGACGACTACAAATTGTTTTGCTAACTCGGGTACACCTCTAATGGTCACCGTTACTTACAATTATAGATTTTTTGCATTAGGTAACCTCATGGGGGTGTTAGTTCCTGGTTTTAATAATCCACTTACTTTAAGATCAACCACTATCATGAACTATGAATAAGCAAGCTGGGGCATCCATGGTTTTAATGGCATTTGCCTTAGTGAGTCTTATAGGGTTTATGGGCTTAGCCATTGATGTGGGGTATGTGCTTGTGGTGCGAAATGAACTGCAAAACGCCGCTGATGCGGCCGCACTTACTGGTGCTAAGTATCTGTATCCTTTAAATGGTACCGTGCCGAACTGGAATGCGGCTTATATCCATGCAAACGCTGCAGTGAGTCTTAATACGGCAAATAATATGGCCTTATCAACAGGCGTTGTGACTACTGGGTATTGGAATATAACGGGGAGTCCACCGAATTTACGGCCACAAAATATTACCCCAACCACAATGGATTTACCCGCAGTACAAGTGATCATTAACAAATCTGCTGGGTTAAATGGCGGGGCTATTAAAACATTCTTTGCCAATGTGGTACATGTGGCTACCCAAGATATGCGGGCAATCGGGGTAGCTATAAACGGTAGTAGTGCGGGCTATACTACGTCTAATGTATTTCCTTTTGTGATTACACAGTGTGTTTACGACAATTATAAATTGATACCGCCAACCACGTTTACGATTAATTCAGCTTATCATTCTCCCGTCGGAAATTGTCAAGTGGGATCATGGTCACCATTGACATCCAGTAGTCCGAGTAATAGTTTAATTAAAACTCTTATTGATAATGCCTCTGGGCAGTCCAATACTATCCCTCAGACTTATAGCATTGGTGAAACGATATATATAGATCCTGG
>CAIXDX010000182.1 GCA_903918335.1 uncultured Methylococcaceae bacterium
GCCTCGATATGATTTATATGAACGGCCTTGAAATAACTCAACTTCACCCGGGGCTTCTTCTGTACCAGCGAACAATCCACCTAACATGACTGCATATGCGCCAGCGGCTAAAGCCTTTGCCACATCACCTGAATAACGAATCCCCCCGTCAGCGATTAAAGGTACTCCTGTACCTTTTAAGGCATCCGCCACATTACTAACCGCTGTAATTTGCGGCACACCGACACCTGCAACAATACGTGTAGTACAAATTGACCCAGGACCAATGCCTACCTTAACACCGTCTGCACCTGCTTCAACTAATGCTAGTGCACCTGCCGCCGTAGCAATATTACCGCCAATGACTTGAACTGATGGATACGTTTGCTTTACCCAACGTACTCTGTCTAATACGCCTTGTGAATGTCCATGCGCTGTATCAACCACAATAACATCAACGCCCGCGTCAACTAACGCGGCAACTCTTTCCTCTGTATCATGACCGGTACCTACAGCAGCACCCACGCGCAATCTTTCCTGCTCATCTTTACAAGCAAGCGGATAATCCTTAGCTTTTTGAATATCTTTAACAGTGATCATGCCGCACAAATGAAAAGCATCGTTAACAACCAATACTTTTTCAATACGATGTTTGTGTAACAATGCGATCACTTCTTTACGATCCGCATTTTCATTAACGGTAACTAAACGCTCTTTAGGAGTCATTACTTTAGAAACCGGCTCATCAAAACGTGTCTCAAAGCGTAAATCACGACTCGTAACAATACCCACTAACTCATCACCATTAACAACCGGAACACCTGATATATTCTTAGCTCTAGTCAATTTAATAACATCACGAATACTAACATCTGGCGCAACGGTGATAGGATCTTTAATAACACCGCTTTCATATTTTTTAACATGACGAACTTCTCTCGCCTGTTGCTCTGCTGTCATGTTTTTATGAATAATACCAATACCACCTTCTTGAGCTATTGCGATGGCAAGACGCGCTTCTGTCACTGTATCCATTGCAGCAGAAACTAAAGGAATATTAAGGGTGATTTTTCGTGTTAACTGAGTTGTCATTTCAACTTCACGTGGCAACACAATAGAATGTGCAGGGACTAATAAAACATCATCAAACGTGAGAGCTTCCTGAATAATTTGCATAAACCGCACCTAATTATTTCTAAAATAACTCACTATTATACGGTGAGTTGACAAACTACTGTAGTAATAAATTTACAAAGTACTATAGAAATGCTAAAGCTATTGGAGCAAATAATCGCCTGATTATTTGACTAAGCGTAAATTTGGCTTGTTTGCTTTCTTGGTCGGATTTGTTGGGGGAGGCTCATCCAAGATATCTTCTTCTTGATCAAAAATCATACCCTTACCATTTTCTTTAGCATATATTGCTAATACGGCTGAAATAGGCACGATAATGTTCATCGATTGACCGCTAAATCTAGCTTTAAAAAATATCTCCGAATTACCTAGAGATAACTCTTGAACTGCTTGAGGTCTTATATTTAAAACAATCTTTCCATCTTCAATCAATTGCTGTGGAAGAATAGCGCGGTTATTTTCTGCATCGACTAAAAGATAAGGCGTTAAATCATTGTCCATTATCCAATCATAGATTGATCGAATTAAATAAGGTTTTAAAGAAGTCATATTGCTGGCTTATTTCACTAACTCAGTCATTTCTTGTTCGGCTTCACTTAAACTACGTTTAAATGCCGGTCTATTAAAAATTCTTTGCGCATAATTAGCAATAACTTCGCTCGTACTAATAACATCTATACCAATGCTAGGCATTCTCCATAACAAAGGCGCAACTACACAATCAATTAATGAAAACTCATCACTCATAAAATAAGGTCTTGCTGCAAAGATAGCTTCTGCAGACATAATGCTTTCTTTGAGCATTTTTCTAGCGCGTAAGGATTTTTTTTCACCTGAGATTAAAATTTCTTCATATTGCCCATACCAGTCTTGATCAATACGCTTAATAATCATTCTTGCGTTAGCACGAGAAACAGGATCCATTTGATGTAAGGGAGGATGAGGGAAACGCTCATCTAGATATTCCATAATAATTCTAGAATCATAGAGTACTAAATCACGCTCTACGAACGTAGGCGAAGTTCCATTTGGATTAAGTTCAAGCAAGTCTTCAGGAGGGTCATTAGGATCATAAAATTCCACATCTGCGGTAACGGCTTTCTCATGCAAAACAAAACGAGCACAATGACTCATTGCACAAGTTGGAGATGAAAAAAGCGTCATTACCGCTCTACGAGTAATATTATTTGCCACGACTACCTCTTGGACGTATGGGGCGACTAAAGCAGTATTGTAGCATAGACGTTAACTCTTTTGAGTTCACGTCCGCTAGAATTTACCTCATCGATTATGAAAAAACATCCCTGTTTTTATTCCAAAAATATTAATCAACATCTTTCCAATATTCTTTTTTCAACAGATAAGCTATCACTAAGAATATTATTAAGAAGAATAATACATATTTCCCCAAACGCTCTCTTTCAAGCTGGACTGGCTCACCCACGTAAACTAAAAAGTTAACCAAGTCATTCACAAATAAATCAAACTCTGATTCAGATAAAGTACCTGGCGCATCTAATTCCAACTTAGTGTATTCACCATAGATAGTTCTTCTAGCTTCTGCATGTTGTTCACCCTGTAATTTCCACAAAGGATTAGGCATTGCAGTATCTTGGAACACTAAGTTATTTACCCCAAAAGGTCTTGATGGATCTATATAGTAACTCTTCAAATAACTAAATAACCAATCCGCACCACGAGATCTTGCAATCAAAGATAAATCAGGCGGCTGCACACCAAACCATTTTTCTGCGTCATGCTTATTCATAGCACTATGAATTTGATCATAAATACTGGCACCTTCAGGTGCAATATCATTTAAAACCTTCTTAGGATCAACACCCACATCTAATGCAAATCGCAAATAACGCATATGTTTAGCTGAATGACAGCCTAAACAATACGTCACAAAATGCTGCGCTCCTCTTTGCAAAGAAGCAGTATCTGAAAGATCAATATTTGCCTCTTGTAATTCAACTTCCTCAGAAGCATTAACATTAAAAGCAAATGTCAATAATAATAAAACGGTAATTAAACTTTTCATCAATCAAGACTCCTTTTCAAATTGGTAAGAACTCGACTTAGCACGTGAGCAATACCCTTAGGATTAGGTCTTCTGTTAAAAAAGGAGCTCTTAAATGCTGGATGACCAATTTCAGTTATTACCGGCTTAACCTCTGTGATCTCATCTAAGAATGCAGGTATCTGTTCTTCAATTTCATGTAATTGATCTTCAATACTTTTCAATTTTGTTAATCTTCTGGGTACTGGCTTAGTTTTTTCCCATCTTGTATATATAGGCATTAATAAGAAAAAGCCAAAGTAAATTGTCGTAAATAATCTAGCTAGTGTTGTAGCAACAGGTGTTACTGGTTGTGTCCCCAAATAGCCTAACGCTAAGAAACTAATCACAAATAAGAACAACGCTTTTTTAAATATGCCACCTCGATACCTAATTGACTTGACCTTACAACGATCCAACCAAGGCATCAAAAATAATACAACAATAGAACCACCCATCCCAATAACACCAGCGAACTTATCTGGAATAGCACGTAAAATTGAATAGAAAGGAGTGAAATACCAAACAGGCGCAATATGTTCAGGGGTTTTCATAGGGTCAGCCGGTATAAAGTTGGCGTGCTCTAAGAAATAACCACCCATCTCCGGCATATAAAATATGACTGTTGCAAAAAACAATAAAAACACACCGACACCCACTAAATCTTTAACCGTGTAATAGGGGTGAAATGGTATACCGTCAACTGGATGACCCCAAGGGTCTTTAGACGCTTTAATTTCAATACCGTCTGGGTTATTAGAGCCTACTTCA
>CAIXDX010000183.1 GCA_903918335.1 uncultured Methylococcaceae bacterium
CGTTGAAATAAGTTGTAATTCTGCTTGAGATTTTGCAAGGTCATCTCCAGTTGACGATGATATTTTATCTAACAGCTCAGGTAATCTATTAATAAGCTCATTGATTAGATATTCACGAGTTTCAACAGATGACGGTATGCGAATAGTGGCTTGATTGTCGGTGACTAATTTATTTATTTCTTCTAATTCGTCCTCACGAATGAGCCGATCATAGAGTCCCTTAGATAATTTCGTCATTAGAAAACCTGAATAGAGTTTTATTTAACTGGCTTATATTTAAGACAATTAAGCAGAATAAATTTATTTTAGCTGATGAATTAATTTGGAGGTGTTTTTAATCAAGATTAATTCTTCATTTAAACTTTATCATCAAGCACAAATTGTTGCCTAACTTCTGTGAATGTTAATATGGAATCATGCGGCACATGAAAGATCACCCATTCCGGAGTTGATTGCATTATCTTAACAACACCAATTTTGGTAAACAGTCTGAGTCACACCAGACTATGGCGTTTTGCTCATACTTTTTACCCAGCTCACAAGATTCTTTAAGTGATAATCCTAAAACCAAATAACTAGCTTCAACAGGCCAATCACCCGAATGATGGATGCCTTCAGCGAGTAAATATTTTAAGGCTTTATCATCAAGTTCAGCCGCTAAGTCCTTATTACGCGCGATATTAACGGACTCTTTTAGTACCTGACTGTAAGGGTTGTAAGCCGTGATAAAAGTGCAGGTGTTGGTTTTATGGGTTTCATATAGTTTATTCAGCCCCGTACTGTATTCGTCTACATGTAATATTAAAGTTTGTTCGTCATAAACAATAAAGTCCGTTTCTCTATAAGCTAATAGGGTTTCTGGCGGAATAGCAGATTCTAATGTCATGTTATTTAGAGTAATGATAAGGATAAAAATAGTATCTTTATAACATAGCGGATACTTTAAAAACCTCTCGGATTAATTCTTAGCCTCTCTGCGTTTACGATAATCTGTCACACTTTGAGCAGATACCCATATCACACCGTTTTCTTTAAAGTTACACCATTCAAACGCTTCTGGAATTATTAATGCTTTTAGCGCAGAGATGGTAATACCTAACAGCTTTGCAGCCGTCGCTTGTGAGTAATAAAGTTTACCTTGATGTTTAATTGTGTTTTTTGGCATCTGATTAACCCTCTTTTGATTTGGCTTGTGGTATTAAGCAAATAAACAATCCAGTAATAAAGGATCAAACTCAGCGCTGTGTGCATTTATAGATTTTATAAAGCCTCTCACCCATGCATAGAGTTTTGGGCTGTTATATAAAACGCCTACATCTATATCTGCACGGTGGTACACGCGCTTTTGGGTTAATTTACTGGCCTTGTTGACCACTTCTTTTGTGCAATATTTCTGCAACAGTAATAAGAACGCTTTGTTAGGTTTTTGATCATTTTTAAACAATTGCATAAATACGATATGGTCATAAAATGCTTGTTTGTCAGTAAGTATTTTGCAGATGCTTAAGGGTTTTTCTATTTTCATTTTTTGATAATAAAACCGTGCCATCTTAAACCACTCATGTTCGGTTAATAGGCTATCTTGGTCAGGTTTGCCGATGGCTTTTTTAATGATGCCGGCTAAATCTAGATCATCTTTGGCCTGATTAGCGGCCACAGAAACTATTTCAATATTACTGATGCTATAGCCCAGATTATTGTCGACTCTATCCACAGACCAATCGCTTAGCTCTTGTCTTGCATAGGTGAATGTTTCACCGGTAATCGGACAGCGGTTGCCGGTTTTAATTAGTTTTGTTCTGAGATCTTCCGGCGTTAAGGTCATTTCAAAGCCTTTAATTAAGGCTCTGTCGCGAAGGCTTATCAATTTGCTTTCATATAAGTCTGGCATTCTTTGGCTAACGCGTTGGTGTTTGGCAGCTTCATAGCCATAACGGATTTGTTGACGATGCTCATCAGAGAATCTTGTTATATCTAAGGGTAATTTAAATAGATAGTGATCAAAACCTATTTCAAAAGCTAAATTTGACATGTGCATTCCCCGTTGGTGATTTATAACTGGAAACAATTTCCAGTTGTTGGGGAATACTATAATGGGGTGAAACGACAAGTTGTGACGCATTAATCATGCGTTTTATGACAAGTATATTTAGCTAATAAGTGTGATAAGGTTATTTTCTAGAGGCTTTAGGGCTTTGTGGGTGCTTAAGTTGATTTAACTTTATTGACATCAATTAGAATGAAAAATATTAAAAGTTCCTGTATGCTTAAGAGAAAATATGCAAAGCTTATAAATTTATTGAGGAGGTAGCATGCAATTAGCCATTGAATTACCTGATGAATTAGGCAATGAGCTTTTACAACAAGACAACGTGACTCAGTTTGTACAAGAGGCCGTAAAAAGTAGGCTTTTAGAAGTTCGTCAATCTAATACCCAAAGAAATACTTTCATAAAAACTAATGAGCAGGAGCACCTTCCTATTACTAGATCATTAATTGGTATTTTGAAAGATGCTAATCTGGGTGTTAATGATTATAAGCAGCACCTTGAAGATAAATACCTTTGAAAGTTTTATTTGATACCAATATTATTCTGGATGTTCTCTTAATTCGTAATCCATTTTTTGCTTTGTCTGCCAATTTATTAGACGCTGTTGAAAGTAAAGATATTGATGGATTTTTATGCGCAACTACACTCACAACAATCGATTATTTAGTTACAAAATTTCAAAATAAATACGTTGCAAAACTTGCGATTAGTAAGTTGTTGTCGCTGTATTCAATTGCGGAAGTTAACCAGTCTGTTTTGAATTTTGCTAATACCTCTAATTTCTCAGACTTTGAAGACGCTGTTCTTTATTTTTCTGCTCTAAATGTAGGGGTTGACAGTATTGTCACGCGAAATAACAATGATTTTACTTCTGCAAATCTTCCTGTCTATACGCCAAATCAACTATGGGATTTAATAAATTGATTAGAGCTTCTCTAGGTTTGAGGCAACTTTTGCAAACTCAGTAAAATCTAATAGGTGGTTCGTTATAATGCTGTAAACAATCTGCCAGTTAATGGCATCATAGTTATGCACGGCGATATTTCTAAATCCAATCGCTTTTTTTAGATTTGTAGCTAGATCAGCACTTATCAAACCACTTTGTTCGAGTTGATCAAACGTTTGGCCCATTGTGTTGGGCGGTGGTAGGTCCATACAAGAAATAAGATGAGCACCAATATCTACACAGAGCTGTACTGCTCGGCTTAAATTAAGTGAGATAATATCTTGTAGGTCAATATCTGAGATCAATATAGAGGGATCATTTGGGCATTTTGTCTCAATTCGCTGTAAACATCGGCGTAAGGATTCTAATTTTTGTGCAATTATTTCCCTATCCATAACGCTCTCCGTTCTGCCAATATTCGGTTACGATAAGGCATAAAATCTGCCTGATCAAACAGGTTTCTGCTTATTAGTTGGCCGTAGAGTGTGTCGCTACCAAATAAACGTCGACCATGTTTTAATATTTGGCCTAATAGAGGTACACCGGTTACTTTTAAATCAATTAAATCAATCGGCCTGCCGGTTGCTTCTGCTAAGGCAGAAATAATGTGTATTTGTTCATCTGCACTTAAGGTTTTTTTTGCTAAAACAGCAATATCCAAATCACTATCGACTCTGGCTTGGCCTTTTGCAACAGAGCCAAATAAGATTGCTAACTCTAGGTCTGTAAATTCATTTAATACTTTTCTAAGAATGTTATCAATTTCATCATATTGATCTGCAGAAGATGAAGTAGTTGAGCTCATGGTAAGGTCTTTTACATTGATAATGCGTCTAATATTATTAGTTTTGATAATAACATATTTGTTTGATTTATCTAGTTATCCCCAAAAAACCACTAAACTTTAGTGTTATCGCCTTAATTAGAGATGGCGACAAATTGTGACGCAAATGCTTAAGGTTTTTAGAAGAGACGGAAGCTAAAAAAAAGCCGTCATCTAAAAACCGATTAGATCTTTAGACAAAGGCTCCATTCTATTGAATTATGGGACTAGCTTTTCAACAGGGTCCGAAAAATTATACACCCCCATTTTGTTCGCTTCTGCACTGGTAGCAGTGGCTTTTAGTACATATCTTACGCCGCTTTGTAAACCGGTCAGCATACCTTTGGTTTTAGAAAACAACTGACTGTAATATTCTTTATCATCAGTTGGTGCAGGTACTGGTGCAAATAACACCAGATATTCTGTTGCCCTAGGTACCACATCAATTTCTATAATGAGCTCTCCGGGATTTTTGCCATACTGCACATGTAAGGTCGGTGCATCTAAAATGCCGATCGCCTGAGGTAATTTTGAAATACTAAATCCTGAGCTTTCTAATTTAACCAAATTAGATTCAGCCGTCATATTCACATAATTACCCAGTGTATAAAGTGCATTTTCTAGCACTAAGCGTGTAGCATTTTTATTGGCGGTATCTTCTTTAGTGCCATCTTTCGATTTTATAATCGCGGCAGAATAAGCAGTTATCGCACTTTGTATGAGTGATAAGTTGGGTTGTGGAGCGGTATAGTTAAGGTTGCCAGTCATTTTATCAACGATTTTTTGTGCATCGTCTGCTAAATCACCATCTTTAACGCCACTGAAATCAATCAGCGCTTTTTGTGCTTTCATAAATCCCTCTGTAATACCTGATAGTCAGGCTTAATGCGTTGAATTCCTATCAATACTCGATGTAACAAATATCTAATTTCAAATGTTACGCGTTCGAGTATAGGCTTATTTAAATTAAATGCACGATCTGATTGATAATTTTATAAAATTTTTCAAATGTTCTAGATAGTTCGGTACTAGAGGAACCTATTTTTAGGCATTGAATGACTTAAACGATAACCCTTTTGCTACAAACAAGCACCCGTTTGCTACAAAAGTCTTCCTGTTTACGCTAAAAGTATACTCTTTTGTCTTAAACCTTAAGACTTTTAGAGCATTTTAATATCTGTTTGCTATAAACAAGTATCCTTTCAGAGCAAACTAGATTAGGTTTACTCTAAACTAATATCCTTTTACGTTAAAAAGGATGTTGTTTACTCTAAAAGTCTTTCCTTTTAGAGCATTCTGGTGACAGTTTGCTGTATTTTTAATTACCTAGCGACTCTGTTTTTGCTTTGATACTTAAAGCCATATACAGTTAGAATAGGGAACCTTTTAGACATCATATTGTTTAAGGTTTAAATCTTTAAACCGAATTAATGCAACCTAAGACTAAAATCTCATCATGTCAGAAACTACACCTTCAAAAAGCTCAACACAAGCCTTATTAAACGGCTTAAAAGATTACATTAATCAAGAAATCATTGGCCAAGATATCTTAGTAGAACGCATGCTAATTGGCTTGTTAGCTGATGGTCATATTCTAGTTGAAGGTGCACCAG
>CAIXDX010000184.1 GCA_903918335.1 uncultured Methylococcaceae bacterium
ATCTACTTTTAATAACGGAGCTTGCTCTGTTGTTGTGTGATTTAAGCAGCTTTTTATTGAGGGTAGCGCTTCAATTAATTTACGCGTGTAGGCATGTTGCGGATTGTTAAAAACATCTAGCGTTAAGCCGGTTTCAACAATTTTACCTTTTTGCATGACAGCAACCCGATCTGCAATTGTGGAAACGAGGGCTAAATCATGACTAATCAGCCATAAAGCCATACCTGTTTGCTGTTGTATGTTTTTAAGTAAACTGAGTATTTGTGCTTGTATCGTTACATCAAGTGATGTGGTTGGTTCATCGGCAATTAATAATTCGGGTTGCCCGGCAAGCGCTATAGCAATCATGACCCGCTGTCTTTGACCACCCGATAATTGATGAGGATAGTCATTTAAGCGTGCTTCTGGATTCGGTATTTCAACTTGCTGTAATAGTTTTAACGCTTGTGCTTTGACGGTTTTTTGGGGCAATGAGAAGTGAATATTGATGACTTCTTCAATTTGTTTGCCAATAGTCATCACTGGATTAAGTGATGACATGGGGTCTTGAAATATTAAGCCAATGCGTTTACCACGTACTTTGCATAGCTCCTCTTCAGTGGCGTCAAGCAAGTTATCATCTTGCAGAACAATAGAGGTAGCACTTATCTGTGCGTTATTGGGTAATAGCCGTAACACTGAGAGTGCAGTCATTGATTTCCCAGAGCCAGATTCTCCCACTAGGGCGAAGGTTTCACTGGGATAAATCTCAAAACTTATCGTGTCAACAACGTGTTGAGCATTATTAAAAGTGACTTGTAGATTTTCAACAGACAGTACGGGTGTTTTCATGTCAAAAGCTAATTAAAATAAGCCGGTTATTTTGCCATCATTATCAATGTCAATGCGTTCTGCAGCCGGTACTTTAGGCAAGCCTGGCATAGTCATAATGTCGCCGGCAATGGCAACGATAAATCCTGCACCATTGGCGAGTTTTACATCCCTAATTTCTATACTATGCCCAGAGGGCGCGCCTTTAGCATTTGGGTTTGTTGAAAATGACATTTGAGTTTTAGCCATACAAATAGGAAATTTTCCGTACTCGGCATTCCACTCGGCGAGTTGAGCCTTTACTTTTGCATTAGCGGTGATACGCGATGCGCCATATAACTTAGTGGCGATGGTTTCTATTTTTTCCCATAAGCTAAGGTTTTCATCATAAACATAAGTAAACTCGCCTGTGCTTGCATTTGTAACTTCTAGCACAGCATTGGCTAAATCTTCAGCGCCCGCTCCACCATGGGCCCAATGTTTAGACACGATGCATTTTGCGCCTAACGCTTCACATTTTTGTTGTAACAGATTAATTTCGGCATCCGTATCAAAGGTAAAGTGGTTAATACAGACCACGCAGGGTAAGCCGTAATGTTGCGTAATATTGTGATAATGTCGCTCAAGATTACTAAAACCTTCTGCAAGTGCGGCTAAGTTTTCAGTATTTAGGTTTTCTTTTGTAACGCCACCATGAAATTTAAGAGCTCTAACGGTGGCGACTAATACAACCGACGCTGGTTTTAAGCCCGACATTCGGCATTTAATATCAATAAATTTCTCTGCGCCTAGGTCAGCACCAAAACCTGCTTCTGTGACTACATAATCAGCCAGCTTAAGTGCTGTTTTAGTGGCTGTTACGGTATTGCAACCATGGGCAATGTTAGCAAAAGGACCGCCATGAATAATGGCAATATTATTCTCTAGGGTTTGTACCAAATTGGGTTTAATTGCATCTTTTAATAAGGCCGCCATAGCACCTTGAGCGTTTAAATCACGAGCGTAAACAGGGGTGATTTTGTCTGATTTGTAACCGATTACGATGCGTCCTAAACGTTCTTTAAGATCAGCTCGACTCACTGCTAGACATAGAATAGCCATCACTTCTGACGCGACAACAATGTCATAGCCGTCTTCGCGTAAATAGCCGTTTGCAGGGCCACCCATGCCAACCACAATATTACGCAGGGCTCTATCATTCATATCCACCACGCGTTTCCATTGAATGCGTCTTGGATCAATATCCAGTGCGTTGCCGTGATTGATATGATTATCGATTAAGGCAGATAGTAAATTATGGGCGACTCCAATAGCATGGAAGTCACCCGTAAAATGTAAGTTAATGTCTTCCATAGGAACCACTTGCGAGTAACCACCACCAGCAGCACCACCTTTAACACCAAAGCAAGGACCCAGAGAAGGTTCGCGCAGGCACATAATTGTTTTGCTACCCAAACGATTCATGGCATCACCCAGACCAACTGTCGTCGTCGTTTTACCTTCGCCTGCGGGCGTGGGGCTGATGGCTGTCACTAAAATTAACTTGCCGTCTTGTTTATCACTAAGGCTATTGATGTATTCTAGTGATATTTTCGCCTTGTAATGACCAATAGGGTCAAGGTGTTCTGCATCTATCCCGTAGTGAGTCTTTGCTAGACCAATAATGGGCTGCATAGTAGCCTGTTGGGCGATTTCTATATCTGACATGGTTTTCCTTGGAACAGTTTTTTTTAGTTACTCAATAAAAAGACGCGAATGATCGCGCCTTTTTATATTTTAAAACAAGCTGACTTTATTTAGCTATAAACTGGAAATCTAGCACAAAGTGCACTCACTTTTTCACGTACCGCGGCAATAACTGTTTCGTCTTCTAGGTTTTCCATCACATCACACATTAGATTCGCTATTTCTGTTACTTCAGGTTCTCTAAAGCCGCGAGTTGTAGGGGCTGGAGTGCCGACACGGATGCCGCTAGTAACGAAAGGTGATTGTGGATCATTGGGGACAGCATTTTTGTTGACTGTAATGTGCGCTTTACTTAAAGCAGCGTCTGCCGCTTTTCCTGTAATACCTTTTGCAATGAGCGAAACCAGCATTAAGTGGTCATCTGTACCACCTGAAACGACATCAAAGCCTCGGTTGATAAAAACGTTGGCCATGGCTTTAGCGTTTTTGATCACTTGTTGTTGATAAATTTTAAACTCGGGCTCTAAGGCTTCTTTAAAAGCGACGGCTTTAGCTGCAATAATATGCATGGCAGGGCCACCTTGAATGCCTGGAAAGATGTTTGAGTCGATCTTTTTTTCAATTTCAGGGTTGCTTTTGCAGACAATAAGACCGCCACGGGGGCCACGTAAAGATTTATGGGTGGTGCTGGTGACTACATCGGCAAAAGGCACTGGGTTTGGATATAAGCCAGCGGCTACTAGTCCAGCAACATGGGCCATGTCTACGACAAAATAGGCACCTACTTTGTCAGCAATATCACGGAAACGTTGCCAATCCCAAATGCGAGAGTAAGCAGAAAATCCAGCGATGATTAACTTGGGTTTGTGTTCTAAGGCTAAAGCTTCAACTTGATCATAATTGATTTCACCCGTTTCTGGATTTAAACCATATTGAATAGAGTTGTATATTTTGCCTGAGAAGTTGGGTTTAGCACCATGGGTTAAATGTCCACCATCGGCTAGGCTTAAGCCTAAGATAGTATCGCCTGGCTGAACTAAGGCCATAAATACAGCCATATTCGCTTGAGAGCCTGAATGAGGTTGTACATTCGCATAGTCTGCATCAAAAAGCATTTTTGCACGATCTATAGCAAGTTGTTCAACTTTGTCGACAAATTCACAGCCGCCATAATAACGTTTACCGGGATAACCTTCCGCATATTTATTAGTTAATTGCGAACCTTGTGCTTCCATGACTCTGGGGCTGGTGTAATTTTCTGAGGCGATCAATTCAATATGATCTTCTTGCCGAAGACGCTCTTCTTCCATGGCATTAAATAAATCATTATCAAAGCCTGATATGGACATGGATTTTTTAAACATGGTGTCTCCTGAATTTAAGTATGTGTATTCGAGTCTAATTGAGGGTGTATCAATAAAATTTGTAAATCAGCGACGTTAGTGCCGGTCGCTCCAGTCATTAATAGATCATTTGAACTTTTTAATGCGGTGTAAGAGTCATTATTAGCTAGTAATGACTCTGGGTCTTGGTTTGCAAAAATCATACGTTTTAAACTATTTTTGTCAATTAAACCACCTGCAGCATCAGTTGGGCCATCTTGACCATCGGTGCCACCACTTAGAAATACCCAGTGCTGATTAAATTCGTGTTTTTCTGCTGCAATTGCAAAAGCTAAACACAGCTCTTGATTTCGTCCACCTTTTCCATTGCCTTGCAGGGTAACCGTGGTTTCACCACCCGCAATGAAGGCTAAGGGTTTATCGAAGCCTTTATTGCAAAAAATGCTGATATGTTTAACCCAATCTTCAGCGACTTGTTTGGCTTCTCCACAGAGTTGCCTATTATAAACGTGTGTTGAGTAGCTTAGTTTAATTGCTGTTTTAACGGTTGCGTCAATACTGATGGTGTTGCTCCCTATTAAAACATGGCTAGTGTTTTTAAAAATAGAGTCTGTTGTTTTGGGGGTTTCGGGTGTCAAACCTTTTTGTCCCTTTTCTAAGTGTTCTTTAACGGCATCGGGCACTTTATCCCAAAGTCCATAAGTGTTAAAGATATTAATGGCATCATTAAAAGTTGTGTTGTCCTCAACCGTGGGTCCACTAGCAACGACACTTAAATCATTATCTAAAACATCCGACAAAATAATAGCATGTAAGTCTGCAGGTGCGGAAAGCTTAGTTAATCCACCCCCTTTTAATTGCGAGAGATGCTTGCGTACGCAATTAATTTCATGAATGGTTGCGCCGCAGCTAAGCAGAAGGTCAGTGGTAGTGATTTTATCTTGTAAAGATATAGCGTTAACTGGATAAGGAATTAGAGCGGAACCGCCACCGCTAATTAAGACTAGAACCAGTTCGTTTTGTTTTGCGTTGCTGGCACAGTCAGCACATTTTTTTGCGGCTAGCAGGCCCGACTCATCTGGGAGAGGGTGTCCTGCTCCCATGACTTCTAACCCATTAATGGGCGTGATGTTGTTATAGTTGCTAATAACAATGCTATCTTCTGCAAGGAGGTGGCTGGGGATAATTTCTAAAGCCGCTCTTGCCATTGCACAAGCGGCTTTGCCAAAAGCGATTAGGTGGATTTTTGACCAGTTTTTGCTACGAAAGGCCTTATTGTTCTCTGTATCTAGTGATAACTTTAATTGATCATTTTCTATGCGTAAACACTGCTTTACCGCCAGATAAGGATCAGCCGCTGTTACTCCGGCTTTAAATATATCTAATGCATCTTTTCTTAAAATCGATAATGATTGATTAGGCTGGCTCATCAGAGGGGGGCTGAATTAGGCCATTTCTTTGGCTAAGGCAAAGATATTTTCAGCATCAAGGACTTGTTTGTTGTCTTCAAATAGTTTGGATATACACGCGCGATGTAAGGCGAGTTTTAAAGTCCCAAATCCAATAGCTCCCCAAATCACTTTACCATGACGTAATTCACCCTTGTCCATCATATCTGTGCCACCAATGCCTAGAGGGGGGGTGGCATTAGCATCAGCAATCATTTCAAGGTTAGGCATGTTTTGCCATTGCTCTACACTTAAAAGTTCAACTCCAGCAGCGCCCGTGGCTAAAATAATATGAGCGTTTTCTGTGGCTTTAGCTCTGGCAGCATTATCAAAGGCTTCAATGGGTTTTACATCAACACCGAAGCGTTTTTTGATATTTTCGCAGGCAGCAATGGCGCGTTCCATTTTTCGCGCGGTGATTGCAACTTGGGCGCCTTCTTGAGCGAGCATTGCCGCTGCTCGTTGTCCTACTGGGCCGGTGCCGGCAAGGACAACCGCATTTTTGCCTTGTAGTGAACCGGTGACGGCAAGCTTTGCAACGGCGGCGGCAGCCGTTGTGTTGCTACCGTTGCTATCCAGCATGATAGATACTTGAAAACCTGGAAAAAAACACTTTTGTACTGCTTTAAATAGGTGTTGTCCTGCTTCCATATCGCTACCACCCACAAATATAGCCGTATTTTTTTTATCTTTAGGTGCTCTTGTAAATATGGCGCCTTCGACTAGGCTATTGATGTTTTCTGGTGTTAATCCGCCATGCCCAATGACATGATCTGCTCCACCATCATAACCCACTACGGTATCAAAAACGGATGGGTGACTGTCGGTGTCGAATTGGAAGAGTAGTTTTTTCATTAACTTACCCGCGTGTATTTGAGATTAGGAAAATTATGTGGCTATTATACCCGATAAAAAAACTGTTCCGTTATTTAAGCTGATTGATTAATGAGTGTTTTTATGGGCTTAGTAGTGTTAGGATTACGCAAATTTAAAGCGACTTCTTTTGTTAATGAAGATCCTAAATGTATAACTAAGGACATTAAATGAAATCCCCTGTTCATATTGCAGTATCTGGTGCCGCTGGGCAAATAAGTTATTCTTTGTTATTTCGATTAGCGGCGGGCGCGTTATTGGGGCCTAATCAGCCTATTATTTTACATTTATTAGAAATTCCTGCGGCATTACCTGCTTTGGAGGGAGTGGTGATGGAGTTAAAAGATTGTGTGAATCCTTTGTTACGTGGAATTGAGGTGACTTCTGATCCTAGAGTGGCATTTAAAAACGCAGATTATGTTTTTTTAGTAGGTGCTAGACCCAGAGGCCCAGGCATGGAGCGTAAAGACTTATTGGAGGTTAACGCAGAGATTTTTGCGATACAAGGAAAGGCATTGAATGATGTCGCGCATAGAAATGTAAAAGTATTAGTCACCGGAAATCCGGCTAATACGAATGCTTTGATCGCTTTAAAAAACGCACCAAATTTAAAGCCAGAAAACTTTTCTGCCATGAGTCGATTAGACCATAATCGGGCAATTAATCAGTTAGCAGAAAAATGCGGCGTTTTATCAACTGATATTAAAAATGTTATTATTTGGGGTAACCATTCTACGACACAATACCCCGATTTAAACCATGCAAAAGTTAAAGGTCATGATGCTATGTCTTTAGTAGAAAAAAGCTGGTTTATTGATGACTTTATTCCTACTATTCAGCAAAGGGGGGCGGTTGTTATTAAGATTAGGGGGCAATCAAGTGCGGCTTCTGCTGCAAAAGCCGCTATTGATCAAATGAGTAATTGGGCAAAGGGCACTCAAGAAGGTGAATGGGTTAGTATGGGGGTGCTTTCTGATGGAAGCTATGGCATCACAGAGGATATTATGTTTTCTTTTCCCGTGACGGTTGTTGATGGTAAAGTAAGTATAGTGAAAGGTTTAGCTATTGATGATTTTAGTCGAGAGAGAATGCAACTTTCTGAAGCTGAGTTAAAAGAAGAAAAAGCGGCCATTATGCACTTGATTTAAAATTTCTTTTTATACAACGCGATCTTTAGGTTCTTCTCCTGCAAAAAAAGCCGCGATATTAGCTAACACTCTGTTGCCCATGGCCAATCGAGTTTCTTCCGTAGCACTGCCAAGATGCGGTAATAATGAGACGTTATCTAATGTTAAAAACTCTGGATTTAAATGCGGTTCGTCTTCATAAACATCTAAACCTGCTCCGGCAATCCAATTGGCTTTTAAGGCCTTAATCAACGCACAGCTGTCAACCACATCACCTCTCGCTGTATTAATTAAGTGGGCTGAAGGGCGCATTAATTTTAAGCGATCTTCATTAATCAAATGTTTAGTTGCTGCACCGCCGGGGCAATGTAATGATACAAAGTGGGCCTCAGATAGAACGTCTTCAATTGTTTCGCAACGTGTAGCTTGCAAGTTGTCGACAATAGCTTGATCAGGTTTTGAAGGTGAAAAGAATATGATTTCCATGCCGAAGCCATGATGAGCTTTTTTTGCCATGGCTTGGGCAATACGTCCAAAACCAATAAGGCCGAGTGTCTTTCCGGTGACTTTTTGTCCAATCAATTGTGTTGGTTTCCAGCCCAACCATTTTTGTTGCAGAATTAAGCGTTCTCCTTCAGACGCACGACGTGCAGACATGAGTAGCAAAAGCATGGCGATATCCGCTGTGCAGTCTGTTAGGACATGAGGGGTATTTGTGACGATTAGTCCATGAGCTTTGGCGGTATTGATATCTATGTTGTTATAACCTACACCAAAGTTACCAATTATTTGGGCACGTTTATTGTCAACATTTAAAACCTCGGCAGTGATCGCATCGGTCACTGTGGGTAATAGGGCGTCAGCTGTTTGAAGTGCTAATTTTAGTTCGTCTGCAGTTAAGGGTATATCAGATTCATTGAGCTGAACATCATAAAGTGCTTTTAATTGCGCCTCAACTTCGGCTGGCCATTTACGAGTGACGATAACTTTGGGTTTACTCATAATCAGTCCTCAATAGAATCTACGGTAAATTAATTCTAATCAATGCGGTTAATTATTTCTATGATTAAAGTGTAAGCCAGTTTTAGCCGACTTACACTTTAGAATTGATTTTTATTTTGCAGTAGAGCGGTAATATTCAATCGCTGCCGCTACACCACTGCCTGGTTTAATATCAAAACCGTTATCTAATAAAGCCATTTCAACACCAGCGATAGCGCCTAGCATTGAAACATCATTCATATCACCTACGTGGCCAATACGGAAGGCTTTACCCATAAGTTCTGATAAACCGCCACCTAAAGAGATATTGTATTTGTTAAATGCTGTGCTGATCACATCACGGGCATCTTTATCTTCAGGCACCATAACTGCAGTGACCGTGTCAGATTCAAAACCGGGTTGAGCACAAATCTTTAAGCCCCATGCTTCAACTGCTTTACGAGTGCCTTCAGCTAAGCGGAAGTGACGCGCATATACATTTTCTAGGCCTTCTTCCAGCAACATATCCAATGCTTTTCGTAAACCGTATAAGATCGGTAAAGCAGGTGTGTATGGCGTATAGCCATCTTTGTTGGTGTTGATTTGATCCTTTAAGTCTAAAAAGCAACGTGGGAAGCTAGCTGTTTCTGTGGCTTTTAAGGCTTTTTGACTGAAAGCCATAAACGCACCACCTGCCGGCATCATAAAGCCTTTTTGAGATCCGCTGATTGCACCGTCAACGCCCCATTCATCCATTTTAAATTCAAGACTAGCGATAGAGCTAACACCGTCAACAAATAAAAGAGCAGGGTGGTTGCTTGCATCCATTGCTTTGCGAACGCCGGCGATATCGCTTCTTACCCCAGTTGCTGTTTCGTTATGAGTTGCTAAAACCGCTTTAATTTCGTGTTGTGTATCTTCTTTTAAACGGGCTTCTAACTTATCAAGAGGGATACCTTTGCCCCAAGTTTCTTGATGAATTTCAACATCTAGACCTAAGCGTTTACCCATTTCAGCCCATAAATGGCTAAATTGACCAAAGCGATAAATTAAAACTTTATCACCTGGGTTTAAAGTGTTGGTTAGCGCAATTTCCCAACCTGCAGTGCCCGTCGCAGGAAAGATAAATGCTTGACCAGTTTCAGTTCTGAAGATTTTTTTTAAATCTTGTAAAAGAGGAGTTAATAGTTTTGGAAATACCGGTGAGCGATGGTCTTCCATCGTAACGTGCATCGCATTTAAAATTTCGTTAGGCACGTTTGTAGGGCCTGGAATATAAAGGTGGTTACGACCTGCCATGGGTTAGCCTCTTAGATAGTAGTTGGATGATAAAATCTGGCTTTGGGAATTATGCTAAATACCCAAAAAACTGGCA
>CAIXDX010000185.1 GCA_903918335.1 uncultured Methylococcaceae bacterium
AGCTTTATTGCGTATCCGTTGGACGGCTTTATTATATGGGCGCACAGAAATGTCCTTGGCTGTTACAGGAGGGTTTCATCGAGCGCCAGAGATCATAAAGGCGCTTCTAGCCGGTGCGGATGTAGTGCATTTGTGCAGTGTATTATTGCAACACGGCGTAGGGCACTTAAGCCAAATTTTAGCTGAAGTAAAAGACTGGTTAGGTGCACATGAGTATGAATCTATTCAACAATTAAAAGGTAGCGTCAGTCAAAAAAATGCCATAGACCCGAGTGCTTATGAGCGCGCTAATTATGTGCAGATCTTGGATAATTACAGTTCACCCAAAGGCGTTTTGAGGTAAGTGAGTTCTGGTGTTAATTATTACTGAGATTCTATTAGCATAGCTCTGTTTGCCAATGCAGAGGGTTTCAGTAATAATACCCCGCTATTTATCTGTATTTCTTGCGTTATTTTAAGTGAGTAATCAAAAAACTTTGCTAATTGATCATGTTACTTAAATTTTTGTTTTTTGGATTAGTGGGTATCGCGGGAACGTTGGCGCATTACTCCATCTTATATGGATTAGTTGAGTTTTATAAAGTTAACGCTGTTGTTGCTTCTTGCTGGGGCGCTTTAGCAGGATTGTTGGTTAACTATAGTCTTAACTTTAAATTCACTTTTAAATCTAATCAGCAACATAAACAAACGCTACCCAAGTTCGGTGCAATAGCCTTATGTGGTATGGGTTGGAATTTCTTGTTAATGAAATTGCTGACGCCTCATATTTATTACCTTTATGCTCAGGTTATCACGACAATCATCGTGTTAGTTTGGAACTTTTTACTCAATTATTTTTGGACTTTTAGTGTGGAAAAACGCACAAACTCAATCGGTGAATCATTTAAAAGAATATTCAAACCTATTCACAGTATAGGTCTTATTGGGGTTATTTTTTTAGTCCGTTTATTAGTTTCTGATTTTTATCCTTTATACGATCCTTCCGAATCAAGATATGCGGAAATGGCTCGTAAGATGCTCGAAACATCGCAATGGATCATGCCAATGATTGATTATGGCGTGCCATTTTGGGGGAAGCCACCCTTAACCATTTGGCTGACGGCGTTAAGTTTGGGTGCGGTGGGCATTAATGAGTTCGCAGCGCGCTTGCCATCAACACTATTAGGTATTGGTATTGTTTGGATGGTGTACCAAATCGCTAAATTTCAACGTAATGGTGATATCGCTAAATATGCTGTGCTGATGCTTTCCAGTATGGTGCTGTTTTTTGTGATGTGCGGTACGGTGGCAATGGACCAATGTATGACATTGGGTGTCACACTGGCAATGGTTGCATTTTGGCGCGCTTTAAAAGCAGAAAAGTGTTATTGGGGATATCTTTTCTTCTTAGGCTTAAGTATCGGTCTAATGGCAAAAGGCCCGATTACTATTGTTCTCACGGGGTTTGCTTTAGGCAGCTGGACACTAGTGACTAATAGTTGGGGTTTAGTGTGGAAGCGCATCCCTTGGATAACAGGTTTTTCATTATTATTGCTCGTTTGCGTGCCTTGGTATGTGATTGCTGAACAATACACGCCCGGATTTTTAAAGTATTTTTTTATTGGCGAACATTGGAAGCGATTTACAGAGCCGGGTTGGACAGGCGATTTATATGGCGTTGGACGTGATCATCCTAAAGGGATGATCTGGCTTTACTGGCTGGGCGGCGCTTTTCCTTGGAGTTTGATACTGTTATATAAATTAGGGTCAGCTCTTTATAGCAAACAACTTAAAACAGTCTTTTCTAGTGATGATCACTGGCAGCTATATTGTCTATTTTGGATGCTGTCTCCGTTATTGTTTTTTACCTTATCAGCCAATTTGATTTGGACTTATGTACTTCCAGGCTTACCCGGTTTAGCACTTTTGCTGAGTGAATTGCCTAGCCTCTCTCATAATTATCGAAAAGTAGCCGCGTTATTGGTACCACTTTCTTTTACATTGATTGTAGTTGCCTATCAATCACCCACATTGGATTTTTATAAATCACAAGAACGTATAGTGGCCGCTTATCAAGCACAGGCAACGAGTGATGAACACTTATTTTATTTAAAAGGCCGGCCAGATTCAGCGCAGTTCTATTTAAAAGGTAAGACGCTGATAATTGATGGCGTAGAACATTTACAAGACCATATCAATGGTCAGACACATGATTTTTTTGTGTTACAAAATCAAATAGCTGATCAATTGCCCGCTAATGTGATGGCACGATTAGAATTGATTAAAGAATATGGCAGGTTTAGTTTGTTTCATCAGCTACCAAGTAAGTAACCATGATGAGTGAGAAGCAACTGATCAAACTTATTATTAATGCAGATGATTATGCTTACTTTCCCTGTACCAGTAGAGGTATTTTAGAAGTCATCCAAACAGGGAGCATAACAGCCACCGGTATCTTGGCTAACCGTACAGAATTAGATCAACAGCTTGAATGGCTAAAGCCATTAAAAAATGTGGATTTGGGCGTGCATCTTAATTTAACAATGGGGCACCCTTTAACAAAAGTGATGGAAAGCAAACTGGTTAAGTATGGGGGGCAATTTCCTGGCTTATACCCCATGATAGGTTTATTAGTGCGTGGTCTTATTAGCACTGACGATATTTATAAAGAATGGCAAGCGCAAATCGAACGCTGTCAGGTAGTCGATTTAAAGTTCTTAAACTCGCATGAGCATATTCACATGCTGCCCCTTTTATTTCCTATTGTAATTAAATTGGCTGATGAATATAAAATAGCCCATGTGCGTCAAACTCAACCAGAATGGTTACTTTCAACGAGTGTTAATGCTTTAATTCGAAATGTTTTACTGCAAGCCGTGCATCTGATTAATAAATCACGTTATAAAAGCAATACTCCGCGCTTAATAGGGCTTAATAGTAGTGGCAAGCTCACTATTAATTATCTTGAAAAATTATTTGCAACGCTGGTTCCGGGGCATACCTATGAACTAATGTGTCACCCGGGGTTATTTGATGCTGATGAGATTAAAAATCCACGTTTGCTCGATTATCATCATTGGGAATCTGAACTCAATTTGTTAAAGAGTGACGAAATTCAAGCACTCTACCAAAAAAATAATATACAGTTATGCCGATATGCCTAAGAGAGTAAATTAAAACATGAACACAACTTCACCCTACATTAGCATTGTTATTCCGGCTTTCAACGAAGGCTTAGGCATTAAAAGAACCATTAAACACGTGACTAATGTCATATCAGAATGTCAGGTCGATTGGGAAATTATTGTTATTGATGACGGTAGTGCTGATGACACCTATCAACAACTCTGTGATTTGAGTCAGGACGATGCGCATATTAAAGCCATTAAACTGAGTCGAAATTTTGGTAAAGAAAGCGCCATGCTTGCCGGTCTTGAATACGCAAACGGCGACGCAATCATTACTATCGATAGTGATTTACAACATCCCCCTGAATTAATGCCTGAGATGATTGCTAAGTGGCAAACCGGTGCTCAAATTGTGCACGCGGTAAAGCGCACAAGAAATCAAGAATCAGTCGCTAAGAAGTCGGCAGCTTTTTTAATTAATAAAATTATTTCGGGTCTCGGTGGCATTAATACCAATAACTCATCCGACTATAAATTATTGGATAAAGAGATTGTTGATATCTTAGTGCATCAATTACCTGAAAAAGAGCGGTTTTTCCGAGGCTTAACCAGTTGGATTGGTTTTACTGAAGCGTATCTTTATTTTGATGTAGAAGAGAGATTAGACGGTGAAAGCAAATGGTCATTTTGGTCATTGTTAGAGTTATCTATCACTGCTTTAACAACGTTTACTTCATTACCTTTAAGAATTGTGAGTGTATTAGGTTTAATCACCTTAGTCTTGGGATTTTTTGTGGCCGGTGATGCTATATGGTCAATATTTGAAGGTCGCGCAGTCTCTGGTTTTGCAACTATCATCATCAGTATTTTGATTATTGGCAGTTTTATAATGATCAGTCTCGGTATTATTGGTGAATATATCGCTAAAATTTATGAAGAAGTGAAGGCTAGACCGCATTATTTAATTAAATCTAAAGTTGGTTTTAAAAAATAACTGATAAATGCGGGTGAGTGAACAATAGGTATTGTTCACTCAGTTTTCTTTAGGTTTAAATACGCAACAGTCGTGCGACTGTCTTTATTTTTTGAATAGAACTCCAGTCACCTTGTGGCAGACTTTTATCCCACCACCTTATGCGGTACTCCCTTGTTTCATGGGTGTTACCCACTGCTAATGCTCTTTCATCCAAATAGGGTTTAATGGTGTCAATGGC
>CAIXDX010000186.1 GCA_903918335.1 uncultured Methylococcaceae bacterium
CATCCCGAACTCGGAAGTGAAACCGTTTAGCGCCGATGATAGTGTGGCAGTTTGCCATGCGAAAGTAGGGAATTGCCAAGCGCTTTATTTTAAAACCTCGATATTTTATCGGGGTTTTTTTTTGGCTTCAAAAAAGTTTACGATCAAGTTAGATATTGATACAGAATTAATATGCAGATTCCTTGGGATAAAATTGATACAGTTTTGCTTGATATGGACGGAACTTTATTAGATTTAAATTTTGATAATCATTTTTGGAATGAGTTTGTTCCACTTAAATATGCTGAACAAAATAATTTAAGTATTGCAGAAGCTAAAGATCAGTTAAAACCTCAGTTTAAAATAATGGAAGGTCAACTTGAATGGTATTGCTTGGATTATTGGAGCCATAAATTAAATTTAAATATTGCCGAATTAAAGCAAGAGGTGTCAGAGTTTATTACTGTAATGCCCCACGTTATGGAATTTTTAGAAATTCTACTTCATTCTACTAAAAAAGTTCTATTAGTGACTAATGCTCATCGGGATAGTCTAAATTTAAAAATGGATAAAACCTGTTTACAGGTGTTTTTTGATGACATTATAAGTTCGCACGATTATGGAGTTCCTAAAGAAGATTTTGATTTCTGGAATAAATTACAAAGTGGTAATTCTTTTGATAAAGAAAGAGCAATTTTAATAGATGACAGTTCCTCAGTATTAGAATCAGCAAGAAATTTCGGGATAAAATATCTATTGTTTGTTAGTAAACCTGATAGTAACTTACCTCCTAGATATTCGTCAGATTTTGATTATATTATAGATTTTAGAGATATTATGAGCGGTTTATAATTAATTTTTCATATAATAACTACTCATTTGCAATCATTAACTATAATTACTAGTAAATCTACAAATAATCTATATTGTTCGAAATTGATTGACTATAATAACTATCCCCCATATAGTTTTACTTTTTAAAATTGGAGATGTAGTGTGAGCGATTCAGTTCTTCATGTAAGTGATAGTGAATTTAACGAAACTGTTATTAAAGCAAATGGTCCTGTACTCGTGGACTATTGGGCTGAATGGTGTGGTCCATGTAAAATGATCGCTCCTGTTCTTGATGCTGTTGCACAAGAATATGAAGGTAAATTAACCATAGTTAAGATTAATATTGATGAAAATCCTCAAACTCCACAGATTTATGGTGTTCGAGGTATACCAACTCTTATGCTTTTTAAAAATGGCGAAGTTGAGGCCACTAAAGTTGGAGCTTTAACTAAAGCTGAATTAGCAAAATTTATTGATACTAATATTTAAATTGATTATTCAGATCCGTACTTTGGTAGACGGATCTGAATACTTAAGTTATAATCTTTCAGTTGCATTTAGTATTTGCATCTTATCCATCATTCGATATTTAAATCCTGTATTCTTCCCTTTTGTTGCTTAAATCCCTTTATGGAAAGGGCAGCAATTCTTTGAGCCATCTTTTTTATGAATCTTACCGAGTTAAAATTAAAACAAATTAGTGAAGTTATTGAAATAGCTGAGTCGTTAGGCTTAGAAAATGTTGCAAGATCTCGAAAGCAAGACTTGATTTTTGCGATTTTAAAAAAACAAGCTAAAGCTGGAGATGATATTTCTGGTGATGGTGTTCTTGAAATTTTACAAGATGGTTTTGGCTTCTTAAGAACACCAGGTTGTTCGTATTTAGCCGGTCCAGATGATATTTATGTATCACCAAGTCAGATTAGACGTTTTTCTTTAAAAACTGGTGATACTATCACCGGAAAAATAAGACCACCTAAAGATAACGAGCGTTATTTTGCAATGCTTAAGGTTGATCAGATCAACTTTGAACCCCCTGAAAATACAAAGAATAAAATCACATTTTCAAATTTAACCCCCTTATTTGCAAAGCAAAAGTTTTCTTTAGAGCAGGGTAACGGTACTAGTGAAGATCTAACAGGTAGAATTATTGATTTGATTGCACCGATAGGAAAGGGACAGAGAGGATTAATTGTTTCTCCACCTAAAGCTGGTAAAACTATGATTATGCAGAGTCTAGCTCAGGCAATAGCGGAACGAAATCCTGAGTGTTATCTTATTGTATTATTGATAGATGAAAGACCTGAAGAGGTAACTGAGATGGAAAGATGTGTTCGAGGAGAGGTTATATCAAGCACTTTTGATGAACCAGCGACTAGACATGTCCAAGTAGCTGAAATGGTAATTGAAAAGGCACGTCGTTTAGTTGAACATAAACACGATGTAGTCATTCTTTTAGATTCTATTACACGTCTTGCTCGAGCTTATAATACTGTAGTACCGTCATCAGGTAAAATTCTTACTGGTGGTGTAGATGCAAATGCTTTAGAAAAGCCAAAGCGTTTTTTTGGTGCAGCAAGAAATATTGAGGAAGGTGGTAGTTTAACGATTATTGCAACAGCTTTAGTTGATACTGGATCAAGAATGGATGAGGTTATCTATGAAGAATTTAAAGGCACTGGTAATATGGAGTTGCATTTAGATCGTAAAATAGCGGAGAAGAGGATCTACCCTGCGATTAACATTAATCGATCAGGAACGCGACGTGAAGAGTATTTGGTTGATGCAGAAACATTGCAAAAAACTTGGATTTTGCGAAAAATTTTACAACCAATGGACGAAACAGCAGCATCTGAGTTTTTAATTGGTAAATTAAAAGATTTTAAAACTAATGCTGAATTTTTTGATTCAATGAAGCGTTAATTTTTTATGGCTAATGATTTAACTTTATTAATACATGCGTTAATTTTAGGCTTGGTAGAAGGGCTTACAGAGTTTCTTCCTGTTTCATCAACGGGACATTTAATTTTAGTAGGTCAGTTGCTTGGCTTTAACGATGATAAAGGAAAGGTCTTTGAAATCGCCATTCAGTTTGCGGCAATTTTAGCCGTAGTTTGGGAATATCGTAAACGATTGTCTCATACAGTTTTGAGTTTAAGTTCTGACACGTCTTCTCAGCGTTTGGCGGTTAATTTGATTGTGGCATTTTTACCCGCTGCCATTTTAGGTTTTTTGTTTTTAAAACAAATTAAGGTGTATCTTTTTAATCCTTTTGTAGTTGCTTCCGCTTTTATTTTAGGTGGTTTTTTAATTATATGGGCCGAAAAACGTCAGCATAATGTTCATGCCGAATCAATGGATGATTTAACTTGGATTGATGCTTTGAAAGTGGGTTTTGCTCAGGCTTTAGCGATGATACCTGGGACTTCACGTTCTGGCGCTACTATTATTGGTGGATTATTTTTTGGTTTATCACGTCGTACCGCTACAGAGTTTTCATTTTTCCTTGCTATTCCCACTATGTTTGCCGCTACCTTGTATGATGTGTACAAAAATCGGGATTTATTTAGTATTGATGATTTGACTTTATTTGCTGTGGGTGGAACGGTGTCTTTTATCAGTGCATTTATTGCTGTTAGAGGTTTAATCCGTTTTATTAGTCGTCATGACTTTACTGTATTTGCTTGGTATCGGATCGTTTTCGGAATCATTGTATTAGTGTCTGCTCAAATGGGTTGGGTTGATTGGGGAACTCATTAACTTAGATTAAAATACATTTTTTATAAAAAGGGCGCCATAGGCGCCCTTTTAATTTGTAATGGTGATTAACCTAACAATTCTTTTGTTTTAGCAATGATTCCTGATGGATCAATACCTTGATGTGGGAATTGTTCCCAAAGACCGCCACAGCCTTCTTTATGTGTTGCTATATGAGCAAATTTAGGGGTCAGGCCACGTTCAAGTAACCATGAACCAAAGCGACTGCCTAACCCTGTCTTTTTGTTATAAGATTCTACTACGAGGACAAATGGTGCTTTACCTATTTTGGCCATCATGTCTTCATCAATCACATTTAAAGTGGGTTTATTAATTAATCCAACATCAATGCCTTCTATTTTTAAACGTTCTACAGCATCAAGTGCTCTGTATAAAGATTCCCCAAAACTAACAATGTATCCTTGGGTTCCTTCACGAATCACTTCATCTTTGCCAGAAACAAATTTGTAATTTCCACCAAAGAAGTCTTCACCATCTGTATTTAAAATAGTAGGAACTTTAGAGCGAGTTGAGAAAACAAAACGTAAGCCAGGATTAAAGAAGATAGTTTCTAAACATGCCTTCATTTGTAGAGGGTCAGCAGGGAAATACAGGTTAGTGTCATAACCATCACTTAAACCGTTGTCCGCAAACATATTGTTTATACCAAAATGGCAGGTGTTATCTGCCATATCGTCAATACCAGAGTGTGAGAAATGGCTAAGTACGTTTGAATTATTCAAACGTGCCATCGTGATTTCAGACATTAACATTTCTAAGAATGCACTAAAGGTACCAAAAATACCTTGTTTACCAGTTTCCATACCAAAACCAGCAGCGGCAGAGAAGTTACCACGTTCCATAATGCCTGAAGAGATAAATATTTCAGGGTAGGCAGCATGGATTTTGAATAAACCACAAGAGCCTTCAAGATCACTATCAATAACACGAACTTTTTCGTAACGTTCTGCTTCGCTTAAACGACCTAAAATTTCAACAGCCGCATCACCGAAGACATTACGGTTAGCATCCCATTTGTCACTTGAGCCAAGGAATACGGCATCATTTTTAGGTGCTTTAATTTCTTTTAAGTGATCAGCGGCGGCTTGTTGACCGCGAGATTCTAAATATTCAACCGCTACTTTTACAGAAATAACGTCATGACCGTGTGTTGAGCCTTCAAGACCGACAATGCCAGGGCACATAGGGCGATGGTTAATAACAGCAACTGGGCCATCTGTGTTGATTGCAAGACAAATGCGATTGTAAAGATCATCAAGATCTTCACCATCGCCTTCTAAGACAGTAACGCCTTGACCTGCTAAAGTTTTAGCCGTCGTGCAACCGGTTAAATATTTAGAAGGGTGGCCCGCTATAGTCACATCATTATCATCGATGATAAGTTTAACGTTAAGACCTTGAGCAACTGCTAAACGAGCTGCTTCTGCGTCGTTGCCTTCTTGTTGAGAGCCATCTGATCCTAAGCAAAAAACAACTTTACGTGGGTTAGCGATAGCAACACCATTGACGTAAGGCCACATGTGTCCTAAACGACCTGAGCTAAATTTAACGCCTGGGGTAAAGCCCAATTCAGGGTGGCCAGGTAAATGAGAGTGAGCCGCACGGTATTCCATGAGGCGTTCAGCAGGTAAGTCACCGTTTAAAGTTGACATTAAGTATTGAGTTGCAACACGGTGTCCAGCTTCATCAAAAAATATAGGTACAAAACCAGTTGCAGATCCCCGAAACAAAGCGTCCATAATCATGACTTCAGGGACAGTATCGTAAGGACCGCCGGTATGTCCGCCAACGCCTCTAGCAGCACCGGTCGCGGTAAAAAATACGATAGCATCTCGACAAAGTTGAATATTGGCTTTTAAGCTGTCTCTTTGTTGGGGTGTGAGTGTGTTAATGCTGGGATCTAAAGTTATGCGCTGATAAGCGCTTAGATCAATTGGAAAATTAGACATAATTTACTTCTCG
>CAIXDX010000187.1 GCA_903918335.1 uncultured Methylococcaceae bacterium
AATAATGTCACGCTAGTTCAGGGTAGAGGTGATTGTGTCCCCTGTCATTTAGAAGGTTGTGATCGTCATAGGGGTAGTAGAAGTCAATGTTTAGATAATATATCTGTCATTACAATTCAACCGTTAATAATAGCCGCTTTAAATTAATCATGAACTCATCTTCTAATTACGTACTCGATGATATATACGTATTGAATGTAAAAAAATATGTTGAACGTCGTCAATTTATGGAAGCACAATTGCTTAAAGAAGAACTTCAAGCAGAATTTATTTTTGATTGGGATATTGATGACTTAACGGACGACATAGAAGCGCAATACTTTGCCGAAGGCAATGACTTATCACCGGCTCAGAAATCTTGCGCTATGAAGCATATAGCCGCTCATGAAAAAGTTACACAAAATAATAGTGCTGGCTTTGTGTTAATTTTGGAAGATGATGCGGTTTTTGCAAAAAGCTTTAAAGAAGGTTTACAGCAATCATTAAACGAAAGTGATAAGTTTGGTGATAGCAAGGTGATCTACATAGGATCAGGAGGTAATTTCTTTACTCCTAAAAGCCAACGCATACCAGGACAGCATCTTTATATAGGTAAACGAGGACGATTTGCAGACTCGTATATTATTAATCAAGTAACTGCACAAAAAAGGTTAGATTGGATTAGAGATCATAAGATTAGCGAACCTATTGATAATCAGTTTGATAGAATTGATCGTTTATTGGATATTAAAATAGTGTGGTTGGAAGATCCAGTGGTTGAGCAAGGCAGTAAAAATGGCTTATTCGACAGTACACTGGAGCCAGCTCCTCCAACATGGATGCAAAAACTTTTATTTAACTTTGAAAAGTTAAAGCGTAAATATATTTATCAACTTTGGCGTTAATCACTCATGTCCTATTCTGCTGTAACTCAAAAATTTTTAATAGCCAGTTATTGTTTTGCAATAGTGACTGCCATTGCCGCGCCTATTTCTACATTCATTGCCAGTATAGCTAGTATAGCCATGTTGGTGACGTGGATCTTTTCCGGTCATCTTTGGCAAGGGTTAAAAAATTCAGCAAGTCATCCTGTAGGTAAGATGATTTTAGTATTTTTCCTATGGTTGGTGATTGGTAGTTTTTATGCGGATACGGTGCTTCAAGATAAGCTGATTACTCTTTATAGTTGGCGTCCCTTGTTTTTCAGTTTTTTATTGTTGGGCATGTTTTATAAGATTAAGTGGAAAAACCGCTTAATCTATATGTATTTAGTGGCTATGGTTATTGTGGTGCTTATTTCTTTTGTATTGTGGATATTAGATATTCATGTCAGGGCTGGTTTGGCTTCAGGAATTGTAATGACTAATCATACTACCCAAAGTATGGCTTTTTTTGTTGGTGTTTTATGTTGTTTATTTCTATGGGGGCAAGTAAATAATTTGCAAAAGAAAAGTATTTTGGCGGTTATCATTATTTTGTTTGTCGTAAATATTTTCTTTGTGAGTGCTTCTAGAAGTGGTTATGTAGCGTTACCAGTAGCAGTGGTTTTTTTCTTAGTTAATGCTTATGGGTTTAAAAAGTTACCTCATATATTAGGTGGGGTAATGGTTGTCGCTATATTGATTGCCTTATCTTCAAACACCTTACAAGAGCGTACCAAATTAGCTTTAGAGGAAAAAACAAATGCTCAAATAGATGAGCAATACTCATCAATCGGTGTGCGTGAAATTTTTCGTGAAAATGCTTTAGAATTAATTTTGCAAAAGCCTATTTTAGGCTATGGGACTTCTTCTTTTAAGAGTACATACAGTGAACATGTTGCTAAAAAATATCAAGATTGGCGAGGTGTTGCTTCATCAGATCCGCATAATCAATATTTGTTTGTTTGGCTTGAGAATGGCGTGATTGGCTTATTCTTGTTTTTAGCCTATATTTTTGTTGCTATAAAATCGGGAGTACAGCAAAAGTCGTATGGTTTAATTGCGGCCAGTCTGCTGACAGGTTATGTGGTGACAAGTTTGTTTAACTCGCATTTTAAAACATTTCCTGAGGGACATTTGTTGGCCTTTTTTGTGGGTTGTTTATTGTCGAATCTGCCAATAAAAAAGGGCTGTAGTGAATGTCTTTAATCTCGGTTATTGTCACTACCTATAACTGGCCTGATGCACTTAGATTGTGTTTGCACAGTTTATATGCTCAAAAAGATAGGAATTTTGAGATTATCATTGCCGATGATGGTTCTACTGACGTTAATGTCGATCAA
>CAIXDX010000188.1 GCA_903918335.1 uncultured Methylococcaceae bacterium
CAACATTGCCTCTCTATATTTTGCAATGGTTCTTCTAGCAACGTTGATGCCTTTTGCTTGTAAAAATTCAGCTATTTTACCGTCGCTTAAAGGCCTTTCTTGGTTTTCATTGTCTATAAGTTCTTTAATAATCGACCTTATCGCGGTGGATGAGCATTCTCCTCCATCTTTAGTTGAAACATGGCTTGAGAAAAAATATTTAAATTCAATTATACCATTAGGCGTATGCATATATTTATGCGTCGTTACTCTTGAAATAGTTGATTCATGTAATTTAAGTTCTTCTGCGATGTCTCGAAGTACCATAGGTTTCATAGCAATTGACCCATGATCCAGAAAGCCGGTTTGTTTTTCGATAATGCTTCTAGCTACACGCAATAAGGTATCATTTCTGTTATGTAAGTTTTTTATAAACCATTTAGCTTCTTGTAAATGGTCTTTCATAAATACATTGTCTTTACTGTTATCTGCTCGTTTAATCAAATTTGAATAAAAAGGATTAATTCGAAGTTTGGGTGCGATGTCAGGATTTAAGTTGACCTGCCATTGATTGTTTCTTTTGCTTACATAGACATCAGGAATGACATATTCGGACTCAGATTCTTGTATCTTTGCACCTGGTTTCGGATCTAATGATCTGATTAACGCAACTATTTTAGTTAGTTGTTGTTCTGTGACATCTAGCTTTTTTAATAGCTTAGCTTGTTCTTGACTCGCAAGTAACTTAAGGTGTTGAGTAACTACAATTAAGGCTTCTTCTTTATAGGGGGTTGATGGAGGTAGTTGAAGTAACTGCAAACGTAAACAATCCGCTAAATCAATAGCCGCAATTCCAGTAGGGTCAAACTGCTGAACTCTATGAAGTACAGCATTTACTTCATCAAAGTCTAAATCATCAAATTGATTTTTAAGTCCTTCATAGATGTCATCAGGGCTAGTAATTAAATAACCATCTTCATTTGTTGAATCTATGATGGCTATTGCAATAGCGTGGTCACGTTCAGAAAAATGCGTTAACTCCATTTGCCATAGGAGGTGATCCTGTAAAGAGGGGGCATTCGTACGTTGAGACTCAAACTCTACTGGCTCAGCACCAGATGAGCCAGATGCAGATGTGTTCTCATATACGTCATCCCAAGAGTAATCCGTAGGTAGTTCATCTGGAATATCGGTTTGTGAACCTTCACTCGTGAAACTATCTGTATTTTCAGATTTGTGATCAGGGATGCTGGAAAAGTCGTCATTAGAATTATTTTCGTCTTCACTAATTTCCAGCATGATGTTTGACTCCAGTACTTGCTGGATTTCTTGCTGTAGATCTAAAGTAGACATTTGCAACAGTTTTATCGCCTGTTGCAATTGGGGTGTCATAGTTAGTTGTTGGCCTAGCCTAAGATTTAACGACTGTTTCATAAGGTCAAAGTGTGTAGATTAACTGTCTATCAATAAGTTTAATTTAAAGACTAAAGTTTTTTCCTAAATAGACTTCTCGTACTTCTTCATTTGCAACAATATCTGCAGCCGGGCCTTCTGCAATGACTTTGCCATTGTTAAGTATATAGGCACGATTACATATCCCCAATGTTTCTCTAACATTATGTTCAGTAATTAAGACTCCAATACCTCTATCCTTAAGATGCTCAATAATTTTTTTTATGTCATCAACAGAGATTGGATCAACACCAGCAAACGGTTCATCGAGTAAAATAAATTGTGGATCGGTGGCGAGTGCTCTTGCAATTTCAACTCTTCTACGTTCTCCACCAGATAAACCAATAGCTGTTTGATTTCGCAAATGCTCAATATTAAATTCGTTTAATAATTTGTCGATAGTTATTTCTATTTCTTTTGGGCTTAAGTTACCACGAATTTCCAAGACTGCACGTATATTGTCTGCTACATTAAGCTTGCGAAATACTGAAGGTTCTTGTGGTAAATAACCAATGCCATTGATGGCTCTCACATGCATAGGTGCATGGGTAATATCTTTTGAATCTAGGGTAATTCGTCCTTTATCCGCTTTAATTAAACCAACCATCATATAGAAACTAGTGGTTTTACCCGCGCCATTAGGCCCTAGTAACCCAACGATTTCATTGCTGTGCACATAAAATGAAACGCCATCAACCACGTTGCGTTTGTTATAAGTCTTAATTAGATGATGCGCTTCTAGTTTAGCCATTTTATGAAAGTAAAATTAAATTTAGCACTTTGATGAGCTCGGATGATTTATTTTTTTGTATTTGTTTTCGGTTTAACAATGACATGCACCCTTTTAGAGTCTGAGGTTTTTTCACCTGCATTAACTAACGATGTCTTAATATCATATTGAATATAATCACTTGAATAAGTTGTATTACCTTGCCAAACAGTTCCTTCGTTGATAAGGATTAATAGATTTTTCTTTGGATAGTATTCCCCAGTCAACGCTTCTCCAGTAATATCTTCGTCGCCTTCATTTGGTTTTTGCCTAAACTTTGCTTTATTACCGGTAAAAACTAATTTATCTGCTTCACCTTCTACAAAATAGACAACTAATTTGTCAGAGTGTACTTTAATACTACCTTGTACAGATATTACATTACCTGTGTAAATGCTGATGTCTGCTTTGTCATCATAGGATGCGGTATCTGAATCAATTACAATAGGTTGTTCCGCGTCTGAAGCTAAACCCCATGCAGTTGATTGCATGAGGCCTATTAACAAGGTAAAACCGAGGGTGATAAGTTGTTTTTTATTTGGTGACATAGTTGCCTTTAACATGCGCAAGAAACTCAATATGAATGGGTTCAATATAAGTCATATTCATTCCAGTTCCTGTCGTCTTATGAGGGTAATTAATTAGTTCAGCCCATTCCTGTGTTTCGGCATAGTTAATTTCAGGTTGAACCTTCATATTGCTTGTATTGATAGTTATTTCTCGATGATCTTTTGATTCAGCTCGGTCTATTTTAACTTTGCCATTTAATTGTAAATTTTTGCCATCTGCAGAAAGAATTCCAGTTTCTGAAGTAATAACCCATGGTGGCGTTTTATCGTTAAAAAATGTCATGATGGGTTTTATAGTATGAGATGTACCATCATCACTATAATGAGTAATTTTATCTGCAATCAATGTGCTTTTTAAAGTGCCTTGTTCATTCATTTGCCACTTCATATAGCCAGAACTAAAGTAATCTGGACTATGAGCTGGGCTGGCTTTTTTAGAGATCTGCAGTATTTCTGTGTTATTAGCTAGCCACGCACTTAGAAGTGCAATAATAGATAAGAAAATATAGCGTTTATTTTCTGTTAAGTTCATTTTAAATAACTATTTAAAATATCGTCAAAAGAACCTTGCGCTTGCATAATCAAATCACAAACTTCACGTACAGCACCTTGGCCACCTAAGGTTGTTGTACACCAGTCGGCTCTTTGCTTTACAGCGAAATTAGCATCATTTACAGCTATTGCTAAGCCGACTCTTTTCATAATAGGCAGATCCAGTAAATCATCACCCATATGAGCGGCTTGATCGGGAGAAATGCCAAGTTTCTCAATGATTTCATTAAAAGCGCCTAACTTGTGTTCATGCCCTTGATATATAAGTTCTATTCCTAGATTTTTCATCCGGAGCTCAACTGTTTTTGATTTTCTACCCGAGATCACAGCAACTTCAACACCTGATTGGCGTAATAATTTAATGCCATGACCATCGCGAGCATGAAAACATTTGTATTCATTGCCTTCTTGATCAAAAAAAAGTTTACCGTCGGTGAGGACACCATCAACATCAAGTATTAATAGTTTAAGTTTTTTGGCCTTTGCTAAGATATTAGTTGGGATAGATGATGTATTTTCAAACATCATACAATTCCTGCTCTAAGCAAATCATGCATATTCAAGGCACCGATCGCTTTACGATCATTATCTACCACTAGAAGCGCATTAATTTGTTTGCTCTCCATTATTTGCATAGCCTCAGCGGCGAGAATATCTGCAGAAATAACAGTGCAGGCTTGTGTCATAACTTCGCTGATAGCGGTCTCATTGAGATTAATGTTCTTTGCTAAAGTGCGTCTTAAGTCGCCATCAGTAAAAACGCCAATGACCTTATTCTGTGAGTCAATAACAGCCGTCATGCCGAGTTTTTTTTCTGACATTTCTAGTAGAGCATGGCTAATAAAGACTTGTTCTGGAACTGAAGGAATGTCGGTGCCGGTATGCATAATGTCGCTGACTCTTAAGAGTAATCGACGACCCAAACTACCACCGGGGTGTGATAAGGCGAAGTCATCTCTAGTAAAGCCGCGGGCTTCTAATAGAGATACGGCTAAAGCATCTCCCATGACTAATGCAGCTGTTGTGCTAGAAGTAGGGGCAAGTCCTAAGGGGCAGGCTTCTTGGGAAACGCTGACGTTAATATGCGTGGTTGCCATCATCCCTAATGTAGAAGCGGGATTACCGGTCATAGCGATTAAGGGTACGCCGATGCGTTTAAGTAGCGGTAATATGGTTAGAATTTCTTCTGTTTCGCCTGAATTTGATAAAGCGAGGACCACATCCTGTGGAGTTATCATACCTAGATCACCATGGCTTGCTTCGCCAGGATGAACAAAGAATGCAGGCGTACCAGTACTGGCAAGCGTTGCGGCAATTTTGCCGGCAATATGTCCTGATTTGCCCATGCCAGTAACAATGACACGACCTTTGCAACTAAAGATTAATTTACAGGCATTTACAAAATTGGAATTGATGTGTGCAGACAGCGCCTGAATGGCTTCGGCTTCAACTTGAATAACGGCTAAGCCTAATTCCAATAGCTTTTGATCGTTAAGTTTCATGACTAGTCTTCTAGATGGCAAAATTGCAATATCGGCATATTAATTGACAAAGACATGAGGTGTTTAAGTTCAAAAGTTTAAACTCACATTATGCCATATTAAAGACTATTTTGGTTTAAATCATGCTAGTAAAATGCGTTAAAAGTTATAAATATTCTGACTTAAATAGGAGGTATTTTGTCTATAGTTACAAGAACAGCAGTATAGGTAATGTTACAATAGAAAGAATTTCATTGAGTTTAAGATATTTGCATTATGGCTCTATTAGTTACTCCTCCTGCACTAGTTGATCGCTTTGGTAGAACAGTTGATTATTTAAGGATTTCTATCACCGATCGTTGTGATTTTCGTTGTGTTTACTGTATGGCAGAAGACATGACTTTTCTGCCGCGTCTACAGATTTTGAGTTTAGAAGAAATTCATCTAATCGCTCAAGCTTTTGTAGAGTTAGGTGTTAAAAAAATCCGCATAACAGGGGGGGAGCCTTTAGTTAGAAAAGGGGCCTTAGGGTTATTAAATAACATTGGCCATCTTGAGGGATTAAGTGAGTTAGTCATCACCACTAATGGCTCTCAATTAGAAACTATGGCTAACGATTTAAAATTGGCCGGTGTTAAACGCATTAATATTAGTTTGGATACCTTAGATGCGGATAAATTTAAAGCCATTACGCGTACAGGCGATTTACAACAAGTTTTAAAAGGCATTCAAGCCGCTAAAGCTGTAGGCTTTGAACGCATCAAACTCAATGCCGTTATTTTAAAAAATAGAAATCATCAAGAAGTAAACGCTTTAGTCCAATTTGCCATTGATAATGCATTGGATATTAGTTTTATAGAAGAAATGCCCTTAGGTATAGTAGATCAGCACGATAGAGCTGAAGCTTACTATTCTAGCGACTTAATAAAGCAAGATATTTCAGAAAAATATACCTTAGTTGCAACGCCTGAGAAAACAGGTGGGCCATCGGATTATTACAAAATTCCCGATACGCAAACGCGGGTGGGCTTTATTTCACCCCACAGTCATAATTTTTGTAGTCAGTGTAATAGAGTGCGTTTAACGGTAGAAGGGCGGTTACTGCTTTGTTTGGGGAATGAGCATTCTGTGGACTTAAAAGCAGTGATTAGAGAGCATCCGACTGATATGGCAATATTAAAACAGACCATTATTGATGCGATGCTGATTAAGCCCGAAACGCATGAGTTTAATATTCATGAACAACCAGTGATACTCCGTTATATGAATATGACGGGGGGGTAACTATTTGATGGTATTTAACTTAGAATAATAAAGCCGGTATTTATAAAATTAAAACCGGCTTTATTTGATGGGTAAATCTAATAATTAAGCTTAGCTACAAACCAGCGATAATTATTTTTGCACATCATCAATGGCCTGTTTTGCCAAAGCGGTCACTTTATCCCAGTCTTTTGCTTTAACAGCGTCAGCAGGCACTAACCAAGAGCCACCCACACAAGCGACGTTACTTAGCTTCAAATAAGCATTGTAGTTCTCTGGTGAGATACCACCGGTAGGGCAGAAAGTCACATAAGGCACAGGGCCAGCAATTGATTTTAACATCGGAATACCGCCGGCTGCTTCAGCAGGAAAAAACTTGAAGTGATCAAGTCCATATTCCATGCCTAACATTAATTCAGATAAAGTCGCGATACCTGGAATTAAGGCAATTGTGCTTTCTTTTGCTGCCGCTAATAAATTAGGTGTTAACCCCGGGCTAATAGCAAATACAGCCCCCGCTTCTTCAGCCGCTTTTAATTGCTCAGGAGTCGTAATAGTACCTGCACCGACAATCGCGTCTTTTACTTCTTGGCTAATTAAACGAATCGCTTCTAAAGCGATAGGCGTACGCAAAGTGATCTCTAATACTTTAATACCACCCGCCACTAATGCTTTTGCTAAAGGCACGGCATCTTCAAGATTCTGTATTACCATCACAGGCATAACAGGGCCAGCGTTTAAAACGTCAGTAGGTTGGATTTTCCAGTTATTTGTACTCATAGTTTTACTCGCTAGATTAAAAATAGTTGTTTGTGTTGAGGTTTAATTAATCGACTAAGAATAGGTTAGATGCGCCTGTCTCAGCAGAAGAAGCGCCTAACCTAAAGCCACCAAACATTTCACGTCCCATGCCATAGTGATGGTTTTTAGCCGTATTTGGCAGAGCAACACGCGCATTAAACTCAGCTTCATCCACTAAAACGTTAATATTACCGGTTTGTAGATTCATAGAAATAATGTCGCCATTTTGTACTTTCGCTAAAGGTCCGCCTGCTTCACATTCTGGACACATATGGATAGCAGAAGGGACTTTACCAGAGGCGCCAGACATCCGCCCATCGGTTACTAAAGCCACTTTAAAGCCTTTATCCTGTAACACACCTAAAGGTGGCGTTAATTTATGCAACTCAGGCATACCGTTTGAGCGAGGGCCTTGGAAACGAATAACCGCAACAAAGTCTTTTTCTAACTCACCGCGTTTAAACGCAGCTAACATATCTTCTTGGTCATCAAATACTATCGCCGGTGCTTCAATAATTTGATGCTCTGCTGACACCGCTGATAATTTAGAAATACCACGGCCTAAGTTACCGTGCATGACATGTAAGCCACCGCCAGTGGCGAAAGGTTTCTCAACAGTACCTAGTACTTCAGTATCTAAAGAACTTTCTGGAACCGGCTCCCAAGTGAGTTTGTCATCAATAATCTTAGGTTCTTGACGGTAGTTGTTCATACCGCGTTCATCAGCCACTGTTAAGATATCTTCATGTAACAAACCGTTTCTTAATAGTTCGGCAATTAACACGCCCATACCACCAGCCGCTTGGAAGTGGTTAACATCCGCAGGGCCGTTTGGATAAATTTTAGTGATTAAAGGTACCGCTTTAGAAAGTCTATCAAAGTCATCCCAATTTAAAACAATGCCCGATGCTCTAGCAATCGCAATTAAATGCATGGTGTGGTTAGTAGAACCACCGGTTGCCAATAAACCGATTACTGCATTAACAATCGCTTTTTCAGAAACCATGTGCGCGATAGGGCGATAATCATCACCTAAAGCCGTAAATTTTAACACTTGGGTCGCTGCAGCTTTAGTCAGTTCATCGCGTAACGGTGTATAAGGGTTAACAAATGAGCTACCTGGTAAATGTAAGCCCATAATTTCCATCATCATTTGGTTACTGTTAGCCGTACCATAAAAAGTACAAGTACCTGGGCTATGGTAAGAAGCTGATTCAGCTTCTAACAATTCTTTACGACCAATTTTTCCAGTGGCATAAGCTTGGCGAGCACGAGATTTTTCTTTGTTAGTTAAGCCACTAGGCATTGGGCCAGCAGGCACAAAGATCGCAGGTAAGTGACCAAAACTTAGGGCGCCAATTAATAAGCCCGGTACAATTTTGTCACACACACCTAAATATAAAGCGCCATCAAACATGTTATGGCTCATACCTACAGCAGTTGTCATCGCAATCAAATCACGACTAAACAGTGATAATTCCATGCCGGGTTGACCTTGAGTAATACCGTCACACATAGCGGGTACACCACCAGCAACCTGCGCAACACCGCCTTTTGCTCTAATTGCATCCTTGATCATATCTGGTGCGTATTTATAAGGCTCATGCGCAGAAAGCATATCGTTATAAGCAGTAATAATAGCGATATTAGGCTTTTGGTCACCGGTTAAGTCGGCTTTTTCTTGGGCGCTACAGGCTGCAAAGCCATGGGCTAAATTGCCACACCCCATACCAGAACGGATAGGGCCTTTTTTGGCAATTGAATCAATATATTTTAAATAAGCTGAGCGCGTTTTATGGCTACGCTCAACGATTTCTTGAGTGACTTGTTCAATAACTGGATGCATAGTTGTTTCCTTGTTGAGGGTGACACGGAGGATTAATTATTCTTCCCAAGCTCTACCATCTCTGGCGATCAAAGCAACTGAGGCGACGGGGCCCCAAGTACCTGCAGAGTAAGGTTTAGGCGAATCTTGGTAATGTCGCCAAGCGTTTTGTATAGAATCAACCCAAGTCCACGCTTGTTCAATTTCTTCACGACTTAAAAAGAGTGTTGTATTGCCACGCATTGCCTCTAGGACTAGTTTTTCATAACCGCCAAAGATACGACTTTCTTTAAAGGTGTCAGAAAAACTTAAATCTAATTTGGTTTTTTGTAATTTAATATGTTCATCGATACCCGGTATTTTATTAAGCATTTCAATTTCAACGCCTTCGTTCGGTTGTAAATGAATGATTAATTTATTGGGTGGTAATTCGCGGAAGCTGTCTTTAAAAATATTGTGCGGTAATTGTTTAAAGTAAACGACGATTTCAGTTCGTTTACCGGTTAAGCGTTTGCCGGTACGCATATAAAAAGGTACGCCAGCCCAACGCCAGTTATCAATATCAACGCGTAAGGCCACAAAGCTTTCTGTCGTACTTTCTGTATTAGCACCTTCTTCTTCAAGATAGCCGGGGACTTCTTTACCTTTGATATAACCCTTGGTGTATTGGCCACGTACGGTTTTTTCTTCAACGTTTTGCGTAGTAATGGGGCGTAAGGCTTTTAGCACTTTTATCTTTTCATTGTGGATACTTGCGGCTTCAAGGTTGACCGGTGGTTCCATGGCAATAAAAGTTAGAATCTGTAATAAATGATTTTGTAACATGTCACGTAACTGACCGGTTTTATCAAAGTAATCCCAGCGCCCTTCGATGCCCACTTCTTCACCGACTGTAATTTGAATATGGTCGATGGTATTGTGGTTCCAGTTAGTGGTGAAAATAGAGTTTGCGAAGCGTAATGCTAAAAGATTTAAAACGGTTTCCTTACCGAGATAGTGATCGATTCGATAAACTTGGTTTTCGTTGAAGACGCTTGCCACTACATCATTAATTTCTTTTGAAGAGGCTAAATCATGGCCGATGGGTTTTTCCATGACCATACGAGACGTTTCAGTTAATACACCAGACTTAGATAAACCTTGGCAAATGTTCTTAAATAAGAAAGGCGATACCGCAAAGTAATTGACCATAATTCTATTTTTTTGGTCGATAACGGCATTGAGTTGCTTAAATTGTTCTGGTTGAGTTAAGTCTATTTTTAAATAAGATAAACGAGCTGAAAAGCGTTCCCAAACAGTGCTGTCGATGGCTTCACCTAAGAAGGACTGTAAGCTTTTAAGGGCAATATCCACAAAGCCTTCACTTTTAACGTCATGCAAGTCAACACCGATAATACGGGTGTCAGGTTCTAAAAAGTTTGCATTTTCGAGGCGATACAGAGAAATAATGAGTTTGCGTTTTGATAGGTCACCCAGGGCGCCATAAATTACTAAATCACAGGGGGTATATGTATTTTTGGCTTTCATAGGCTAGTAGTCCAGTAAAAGATTGTAAGCTGGTATATGAGAAAAGCGGTTGTTATTAAAATAACGACATTTTATTATCGCAGAATTTAATGCAAGATGCTGTATTGATTGCAATGATATTGCAGTCTGCAGGGCAGATTGGGATAAAACTCTCTGAATATTATTAGAAATTTACGTCAGAGATTTTTTTTGGGGTTGGGATTAATTACGACGGCATCCTTGCCGTCTTAAAACTGCGTTCTTGCTGTGTAACTTCTATCTCCGATGTTATATATATCTGTGATAAAAATTAAAGCAAATTATAATCGATCAAAATTTACATTTTTTTTGCACCCATAACCCCATGACAAGTTGTATTGATAATGACAGCATCAACCCTTATTGAATGTTCGTTTAAATTACCTCAGTCGTATCGTGCAAAAGACATTTTAAGATTTAATCAGCGCGATCCATTAGCGATAGCCGAAAGCGTGGACCAACAGGCGCTAAGTAAGGGACTGCTATGGCACGGTCAACCGGCTAGATTAGCTATTCAGTTTAAATACAATGCTATCGCAGATGTTCAGCTATCTATAGATGGGCTGGCTCATAAAAATGATGAAAGTGTTTTACAGCAAATAGCTAGCCGATTGCTAGGATTAACTCAGGATATTGAAGCGTTCGAGTTAGCATACAAAAATCATCCACAAATAGGATTATTAATTGCTCAGAATCCTGGGTTACGCGTTCCTACTTGTGCTAGCTTTTTTGAAGCGATCACTTGGGCTATTACCGGTCAACAGATTAGCGTAAGTGCAGCGGTTTCAATACGGCGTAAATTGATTCAATTAGTCGGTGTAGAGCACTCAAGTGGATTGTTGTGTTATCCCGATGCGCAGCGAGTAATAGAAATAGAGGTGGGCGCATTGCGGCAGTTAGGCTATTCTGGGACCAAAGTAGAAGCGCTGTTAGGTGTTAGTGAGATGGTTATAGAGCACCAAGCATTATTAGCTTGTATACCTACCGAAGAGACAGTCACAGCAATATACCAGCGATTAAGTGAGATTAAAGGAATAGGTCCTTGGACGATTAATTATGGATTATTGCGTGGCTTAGGTTGGCTGGATGGCGCTTTGCAGGGTGACGCTGGAGTTCGGCGTAGTTTACAAACATTATTATCGCAACCGGAAAAACTAACCGAACCGCAAGCCCAGCATTGGTTAGCGCCTTTCAAACCGTGGCGTGCATTAGTAGCCGCGCATCTTTGGCAGTATGATCACCCTATAAAACTTGTTTGACGATAGTCTAACTTAACGATATATAAGACAGACATTCAACTTAATTTATAGTGAGATTTAACATGCAACGCCCCCCTTCTTTTTTAAAAAAAATCACATTGGCTTTAGCGCTATTACCTTTTATTTCAACGGCTGTTGCGGTAGATAAGTTAAGTGTAGGGCAGGTAGCGCCACAGTTTCAACTTAAAACATAGGCCGGTAATAGTGTTGATTTAGTCTCCAGAAAAGACAAAGGCTGGACTGTATTATACTTTTACCCTAAAGCAGGTACGCCAGGATGTACAGCTCAAGCCTGTGCATATCGAGATAGTATCAGTTTAATTCGTAATCAAAATGCAGAGGTATATGGCATTAGTACCGATGAGGTGAAAGACTTACAGTCATTTCATCAAAAACATAATCTGACATTTACCTTATTATCAGATGCGGATGGTAAAGTGACAGAGGCTTATGGTGTCAAGATGCCCATCGTTAATTATGCTAAGCGTTGGACTTTTATTATCGATCCACAGTTAATCATCCGTTATATTGACACGGATGTAGATCCGGTTTTAGATGCTAAGCATGTGGCAGATGAAATTAGTAAATTAAAAGCAGCTCAATAAAATCATATATTCTCTTAGCTATTTAGAGTAATGCCCCGTATGTTGTATAGTGTTGTCGTATAATAAAGAGGAGATTAAACCGTGAGTGGACTATTACCCCATGTCGATCCGGATGGCTTGCTTGAATATTCGGTAGTGTATACCGACCGAGCGACTAACCACATGTCTAAAGTATTTCAGGACACCATGTGCGACATTTCGCGCATCCTGAAAATAGCGTACAACGCCCATTCAGCTATCATTGTGCCGGGTTCTGGCACCTTTGGTATGGAAGCGGTCGCGCGTCAATTTGCTAATGGTAAAAAATGTTTGGTTATCCGTAACGGCTGGTTTAGTTATCGTTGGTCTCAGATATTTGACATGGGCGCCATCCCTTCTGAAACTATCGTCTTGAAAGCACGTCCTGTTGAAGCAGGGGTTCAACCTGCTTACGCACCGGCACCTATCGAAGAGGTAGTGGCTACTATTAGCCGAGAGAAACCAGACTTCGTGTTTGCCCCACATATTGAGACATCGGCGGGTATGATACTGCCGGATGACTATTTGCGAGCAGTGGCTGATGCCGTACATGCGGTGGGTGGTTTATTTGTACTAGATTGCATCGCCTCAGGCACTATTTGGGTCGATATGCAAAAGTGTGGCATAGATATATTAATCAGTGCCCCACAAAAAAACTGGAGCGGTTCACCTTGTTGCGGCTTGGTCATGTTAAGTACAGAAGCGCGCGCCCGTATCGAAGACACGACTAGCACTAGTTTTGCCGCAGACCTAAAGAAATGGCTGCACATCATGGAAACCTACGAACAGGGTGGACATGCTTATCATGCTACGATGCCTACAGACGCACTCCGGTCGCTTAGAAAAGTGATGCATGAAACAGAAGCTTATGGTTTTGCCAAAGTTAAAGAGGAACAATTTGAACTCGGTCAACGTGTTCGGCGCTTATTAGCAGAGCGCGGTATAAAATCCGTTGCGGCTGATGGCTTTGGCGCACCGGGTGTAATTGTCAGTTACACGAGTGATGATGACATAAAGACCGGTAAGAAATTTGTTGCTCTTGGGTTACAAATCGCCGCCGGTGTTCCGTTACAATGTGATGAAGGCGCAGATTTTAAGACCTTCCGACTAGGCTTGTTTGGTCTAGATAAATTACAGAATATCGATAGAACAGTGGCTACACTAGCACAGGCCTTGGATCAGATTTAATATTTAAAACTGTTAATATGTGTAACACTTTATGTACTAGGGTGATTGATTGAAGCCCTCTTTTTATGACCTAAATTATTCTGATTTAGAAACGCTGGTCAATCAGAATAATTTAAATCACTCAGCCGCATCCGCACTTTTTAATTGGCATTATAAGAAAAAAGAAAACAGGCCCTGTGTCGATAAGCTATCCAAAGCGGCCATGGCGTTTTTTAATGATCATTTCGACTTTTCATTACCCGAAATTGATACCGTTCATGAGTCAAGCGACCGCACCGTAAAGTTTCTGTTTAAGCTTAAAGATCATCACAAAGTCGAAACGGTTCTTATTCCCTTTCATAATAAATATTCTATTTGTCTTTCATCGCAGGTGGGTTGTGCGATGAACTGTTCCTTTTGTTTTACTGGCAAACAAGGCTTTACTAGAAACTTAACGACCAGTGAAATTGTCGGTCAGTTTATACAAGCTTGGCGGTGGCTGGCAGCCAATAGACCGGGAGAAGAGCGGATTTTAAATATTGTTTTTATGGGGCAAGGCGAACCTTTACATAACTTTGATGCGGTTAAAAAAGCCTGTGAAATATTTTTATCAAAGCACGGCACTTCAGTGGGCATTCAAAAAATTACAATATCAACAGCAGGTTATATACCTGGCCTAGAAAGATGGAGTGAAGAGATTCCTGGGGTAAACCTCGCGCTATCGCTTCATTCACCCTTTGAAGAAAAGCGGAATGAATTGATACCGATCAATAAAAAATATCCTTTAGATCAGGTGTTAGCCACTATTGATAAGATCCCTTTAAACAAAAAGCAGTTTGTGACTTATGAATATATTCTAATCAAAGATTTTAATGATACAGCAGAGGATGCAGAAAAATTGGGCGCATTACTGGTGGGTAAAAGTGCGTATATCAACTTAATTCCTTTTAACGCCTTTCCAGGATCACACTACAAAAGTCCTGCTTTGGACAAAATTGAAAAGTTTAAGGGGGTCTTAGATACTTTTAAAATCCCAACCTTAATCAGAACCGCTAAAGGGGATGATGTACTAGCGGCTTGTGGGCAACTTAATTCAAAAAACGCGCCTAATCTACCTTAATCACAATCTCTATAGAGCAGCTATCAGGTCTAATAGACGCATAATAGCAATCTGTTATAATCGATCGACATTAAAAACTGTAATTTTCTAAGATTTATACTATGCATTTTCTTATAGACCCCCCCAATGCTAGCCTGATTTACAGTCAGTCTTACAACCTGCCTTGGGTTTTCGTTTCTGTTCTCATCGCAATTCTAGCATCTTATGCCGCGCTGAAGGTTTCCTCACGAATCGAACACCAGCCTGATTTTAGAACAAAATTGCTCTGGACCTTAATCAGTTCTATCACTTTTGGTGTCGGGATGTGGTCCATGCATTTTATCGGCATGCTAGCATTAAATTTGCCTTGCCATATGTATTACGACCAACTCATAACACTAAGTTCCATGATTCCTGGCATATTAGCGGGTGGTGTAATATTCTCCGTAATATGGAGCCATAGAACAAGGAACATGCCCCCTTTTGTGGGGAGCGTCTTTCTGGCCGCTTGCATTATACTGATGCATTACACTGGCATGGCTGGTATACAAATGGATGGCTTTATAGGCTACAACCCATACGTGTTCACTGCATCAATCATTGTGGCCATATTCCTGTCTTACTTCGCGTTACGTGTCAAAAAAGATATTGCGCCTTTAAATTTACGTAGAGATTTACTGGTAGCTATTTTTATGGGCGGCGCAGTATCGGTAATACATTACACCGCTATGTCAGCGACATACTTTGTGCAGAATACTATTGATTCAAAGATATTTACTTCTGACTTGGTCACTGACATCTTAATCCTCTGTATTACTTTTTCGATGGTTTTACTGGCAATGATTGCTTTGGTACTCGCCGCTTTTTCAAATAGCAATGAGATAACAAAACAGTTACGTGACAATGAACAACGTTTGAAGATTGCTATTGACTCGGGCCAGGTCGGTATCTGGGACTATAACCTGCAAACTAATGAACTGATTTGGGACGATACCATGTTCATTTTGTATCGTATCAGTAGGGAGGACTTCTCGGGGACTTTTGATGGCTGGTCCTCACGATTACACCCTGACGATAAGGCAGTAGCAGAGACGGCCATAAAGGACGCAATTTCTGGTATTAGAGAATATGATTTAGAATTTCGTATCGTTGGGCCTGATGGAGAAACGCACTATATTAAAGGTCATGCTCATGTCATAAAAAATCAGGCGGGTACCCCTGTTCGAGTAATTGGCACAAACTGGGATAATAGTGCGTATGCTTTGACACAACGCCAATTAAAATTTGCACACTCCGCCATTAACAATAGTAGAAGTGCCTTTTTTTGGGTAAATAGTCAGGGGTTGGTCATCGATACCAATGAGTGGACTTGTCAGAGTCTGGGATATGGCCGTAATGAATTGATAGGTCAGTCTATTTGGTTTTTTGATGCTTGCATTTCTGCTGAATCATGGCCTAAGCAATGGGATATTCAAAAAAAGACAGTGACACGTGCCACTGAATCATTATTTAAGTGTAAGGACGGAGCTGTTTTTCCAGTAGAGGTTACTTGCAACTATATTGTGGTGAGTGGTGAAGAATACTGTTTTTACTTTGTGCAAGATATTTCCAAACGTAAGCAAGATGAAGTAGAAATAAGAAAATCTCTATCGTTACTTTCTGCCACGCTGGAGTCTACTAACGATGCTATTTTGGTGGTTGACCTAAACCACAAGCTAGTATTATACAACCAACGGTTTGTTGAATTGTGGCAGATCCCCGATAAAATCCTTGCTACTCAGGATGATGAAATTGTTTTAAGTTTTGTTCTAGATCAATTAGAAGCCCCAGAGGCATTTTTGAATAAAGTGCATGCACTTTATCACACGCTGGAAGCCAGTTCCTTCGATACACTTTATTTTAAGGATGGAAAAGTCGTCGAGCGATATTCCATTCCCCAACGAATAGATGGCAACGTAGTGGGCAGAGTATGGAGCTTTTCTGATGTCACCAAGCATAAGATTATTGAAGAGTCACTCCGAACGAATGAAGAGCAATTACGTGCTATTACGGATAATGCTAGTACACTGATATGCCTGAAAGACTTAGCTGGGAAATATATCCATATAAATCGGCAATTCGAAAGGGTGTTTCATGTATCCAATGCGACTATCTTGGGGAAATCGGACTATGAAATATTCCCTCGGTCTATAGCAGATATGTCTATTAAGTACGATGAAATGGTGCTCAGTTCTGGAGAACTGATTGAAATAGAAGAGGTTATCCCGCATGATGACGGCATGCATACTTATATTTCAGTTAAATTTCCGATCCGGCATGATTCCGGCGAAATATATGCTGTTTGCAGCATGTCCACAGATATTTCGGAGCGTAAGCAAGCTGAAGAAGATCTTCGGATCGCAGCCACTATCTTTGAGTCTCAAGAGGGTATGTTGGTAACCGATGCTAATCAGGTTATTTTGCGTGTCAACCACGCGTTTACCTGCATTACTGGCTATTCCTATGAAGAGGTTATTGGCCAGACCCCTAAAATTCTCAACTCCGGTGTTCAGGGAAAAGACTTCTACCAGCAAATGTGGGATAGTATTAATAGCACTGGTGCTTGGGAGGGTGAAATACGGAATAGACGTAAGAATGGTGAAGTTTATCCGGAGCGTCTCATTATCACTGCCGTCAAAAACAAAAACGGTATCGTCACCAATTACGTTGCCTCATTAATCGATATTACTCTGAGTAAAATCGCTGCGGATGAGATCAGAAATTTAGCCTTCTACGATCCACTGACAGCCTTGCCAAATCGACGGTTATTGTCAGATCGACTGACTCAAGCATTAGTTGCAAGCCAGCGAAGTGGTAAACATGGTGCTATATTATTTCTCGATCTAGACCATTTCAAAACACTTAATGATACGTTAGGGCATGATATTGGCGATTTGTTACTGAAACAGGTTGCGGAACGACTCACTGACTGTGTACGAGGATGCGACACGGTTGCTCGGTTAAGTGGCGACGAGTTCGTGGTGTTAATAGAAAATCTGAGTCAGCGATCACTTAAAGCCGTCGCTCAAGCCAACGCTATAGGAAATAAAATTCTGGTAGCTCTTAACCGACCTTACCAACTTAAAACGCACCAATATTTGTGTTCCTGCAGTATCGGAGCAACCCTGTTCATTAAAGATGAGAATTCGATAGATGAATTGTTGAAACATGCCGATATTGCCATGTATCAAGCTAAAGCCTCTGGCCGAAATGCCCTGTGTTTTTTTGATCCGGAAATGCAGGCTGCCATTATTAGTCGAGTTAAAATAGAAGCAGACTTACGCAATGCACTGATAGAAAATCAATTTGAGCTCTATTATCAACCGCAAGTACACTATGATAATAACATGATCAGTGGTGCTGAAGTACTTATTCGTTGGCTACATCCGGAGCAAGGCTTTATATCTCCTGCTGATTTCATCCCGTTCGCAGAGGAAACAGGATTGATATTGCCTATAGGGCAATGGGTGCTAAAAACAGCTTGCGCTCAACTTAAAATTTGGGAGGGTAATGCGCATACTCGACATTTGCAACTGGCTGTTAATGTCAGTTCGCGTCAGTTTTATCAGAAAGATTTTGTAGAGCAAGTATTACTGGTTATCAGTCAAAACGCAATTGATCCTAATAAACTAAAGCTAGAGTTAACCGAAAGCTCAGTGCTTGAGGATATTGACGGTACTATCATTAAAATGAATGCGCTTCGAAAAATAGGAGTACGCTTCTCCATGGATGACTTTGGGACGGGTTATTCGTCACTATCCAAACTAAAGAAGCTGCCGCTGGATCAACTTAAAATTGACCAGAGCTTTGTACGCGACATCTCTAACGACCGGGATGATGCTATTATCGTAGACACCATTATTGCCATGGCTAACAAATTAAATATGGAAGTGATAGCTGAAGGCGTGGAGACAACAGCCCAACGTATTTTTTTAACGCAACATGATTGTCAACTCTTTCAAGGATATTTGTTTAGTAAGCCAGTACCCATTGAGGAATTTGAATTATTTTTGAAGAAAAAGCTGTTCTGACAAATAAAGCCTATAAAGCAGACACTTCAACTGAAGTAGATTTTTTTAATGAGTATAATGTTTCATTAAAAACACCGCTTATTCTTGTACATAAAGATGTCTCATAAGAAGCCCCAATGGTTGGGGCTTTTTTGTGTCTGGCGTTCAGTCAACTTAGTTCATAAACTTGAATTTTATCGACTTAATTTGATAGCGCTATTGGAACATTCGCCCGTATTAACAACGCCTAAAAAGGCGTTAAGTTCTACTTTGCATTTTTCAATATTTAAGCCGTTGGCACCGTCACTCGAAATATTGGTTACATAAGGGCCAGCAGTGGTACAGCCAGTCAGTAGGGTAATAAAACTTGCTAAGATTAATGCTTTCATATTCGTATCCTCAAGGTGCTAAATATTTATTCTAATAGGTATAATAATCCCATTTATTTAATAGGGAAATACAATAATTATAAAAATATCTCTTGCGTATATCCTTGTGTTTACATTGATATAAAAACAGTCTGTTGTGACGCCTAATTGTTGTTTGTAAACACAGTTATCCACAGAAATTGTGAGTAACTGTGTTTGGGGTTTTAAAAAAGTTCGTGATCCTTAAAATAACATAATTATTTTTCATAATAAGCTTATTTATGATTATAATCATCGCTAATTTAAATATTTATAAAGATGTGATTTTAAAATCTCATTAATTTTGGTTTTAATATCATTGCCGAATTGCATTGGTTAGATGAATAAAATTTCCACACCATCTCGTTTTATAGCGCACGTTAGGGCATCGGATAAAACAGAGCAATCTGTTGCAAATCATTTGCTGGAAGTTGCAGAGATTGCTAAACAGTTAGCCACTAAAATTAATGTACCTGAAGCAGGTGAGCTTATTGGGCTTTTGCATGATTTTGGGAAGTACAGTCAGTCCTTTCAAAATAATAGCATCAGTTGGGGTAATTAATGGGCATCAAGGTTGATGAAAGTAAAAATGTTTTTTATGCACACTCTACAGAACGGATTGATAAAAATGATTGGCAGTATTTAAAAGATCATCTTATAAATGTTGGTGATCTGGCGGGAGGGTTCGCTGAGGCATTTAATTGTTTGGAATATGGTAAAGCTGCTGGTTTGTTACATGATTTAGGTAAATATACGGAAGAGTTCCAAAAACGACTGGAAGGTAAGCACCCAAAAGTTGATCATGCAACATGGGGAGCTAAAATTGCTCTTGAAAAATATCCAAACCTTGGTTATTTCATAGCCTATGCAATCGCTGGTCATCATGCAGGACTTGCAAACGGGGCTTATCGTGATGATCAAAAACTTACACCATTAGTTGATCGTTGTAATAAAACAAATTTACCGTCTATACAACCGGCATGGAAAAACGAAATAGAGCGGCAATTGCCCGAGTTACCTACCCCAACATTAAAACCCAAAAAAGGCTCTAATTATTTTCAATATACTTTTTTGTCGCGCATGATCCTTTCCTGTTTAGTTGATGCAGACCGACTAGATACTGAAAAATTTTGTAATCAAATTGAAGGGTTATTTTCAACACGAGGCCAATATCCAAGCTTAGCGCAATTGAAAACGAATTTTGACTTATCAATACAATCATTTAAAAGTGATAAAGATATAAATCAAAAACGTGCCCTTATTTTGTCTACGGTGCGTTATAACGCTAAAACCTTTGAGCCTGGTTTGTTTAGTTTAACTGTTCCGACGGGTGGCGGAAAAACGTTAGCATCTATGGCATTTGCTCTTGATCACGCAGAGGCTTATCAAAAGCGGCGAATTATTTACGTTATTCCGTTTACCAGTATTATTGAGCAAAATGCGGCTGTTTTTCGTAAGCAATTCGGTGACGAATATCAGGATGCTATTATCGAGCATCACAGCGCATTTAATGATCCGGCTGTTGAAAGTAATGTGAATCAGCCTGATAGTAAAACAAAGTTAAAAATGGCGATGGAAAATTGGGATGCGCCAGTCATAGTGACCACAGCAGTACAGTTTATGGAATCACTATTCTCTAATCAACCTAGCGATTGTCGCAAGTTACATCGTATAGCAAATAGTGTTGTTATTTTAGATGAAGCACAAACGTTGCCTATGCACTTATTACGCCCTTGCATGGCTGCTCTTGATGAGTTGGCAAGAAATTACGGTTGTTCAATGGTGTTATGTACGGCAACACAACCGGCGTTTAAAGAAGACGATGGGTTCTTGGGTGGTTTGCAAAATGTTCGTGAGTTAGCTACATCCGATATGATTAACCCAAACCAACTCTACGAGCAGTTTCAACGTGTTTCAGTAAAACATATTGGTATTTTAGATGATGCGGCAGTCATTGAGCAATTACGAGCTGAGCAACAAATATTGTGTGTTGTTAATACTCGAAAACAAGCTCAACAATTGTATCAAGGTGTTTCTGATTTATCAGGTTCGTTCCATTTATCGACCTATATGTGCGCTGTACACCGTAAACTGGTGCTGGCAAAAATTCGTTTTGCTTTGAAACAAGGCAAACCCTGTCGCGTAGTATCCACATCATTGATAGAAGCGGGCGTGGATGTTGATTTTCCTTGTGTCATGCGCAGTGATGCAGGATTAGATTCCATTGCTCAAGCAGCAGGTCGATGCAATCGTGAGGGTAAGCACAAAGCACATGAAAGTTTTGTCTGGATATTTACAGCTAAAGATTATTCAGTACCACCTGAGCTTAAAGTTTACGCTGATAAAATGAAAGAAACGCTTAGTCTTGAAACGTTTAAAAATGATCCATTAGGATTGGCTGCTATACAGGATTATTTCGGACGTGTTTATTGGCATAAAGAAACGGGACAAACAAGTGAGTTGGATAAACATAATATTTTAGGCGAAATAGAGGTTAGTAAGATTCAGAGTCTGCCTTTTGACTGGATTGCGCAAAAGTTTAAAGTTATTAGTAGCACTATGAAAACAGTTATAGTGCGTTATGATCAAACAGCAGTTGATGCGATCCAGCAATTATATGATCTACCCGATTATATGAGTGTTGGACAACTAGCAAGAGTTTTACAAATCTACACTATTTCTATGCCGAAACATTTAGCCGGTGAATTAATCAAGTTAGGTGCATTGGAATATGTTCAACCTAAAAGATTTGGAGAACAATTTTTAGTATTGGTAAGTGACAATCTATATACAGATAGCGTTGGCTTCAATCCTGAGGTTAACCCTTTAATAATGAGCGGCGAGGATTGCATTCTATGAATATTGGGTACAAATTATCTAAACTGGATCGATTATGAGCAAAGGCATTATTTTAAAAGTCTGGGGCGACAATGCCTGTTTTACCAGACCTGAAATGAAAGTAGAAAGGGTATCTTATGATGTCATTACGCCATCAGCGGCTCGCGGAATTATTGAAGCTATACATTGGAAGCCAGCTATTCGATGGATAATAGATCGTATCCATGTACTTGAGCCGATTCGTTTTGAAAACATAAGGCGTAACGAAGTGGCGGATACAATTAAACAGAGTAATGTTAATGCTGCCATGAAGACAGGTAATTTAAGTAAACTTATTTATCATGTTGATGATGGCAATAACCGTCAACAGCGTTCCGCAATCATTCTTAAAAAAGTATGTTATGTCATTGAAGCCCATTTTGAACTTACTGAGCAGGCGGGGACTGATGATAATGCAGGAAAACACATTGAAATATTCAAACGTAGAGCCATTAAAGGGCAGTGTTTTCAACAGCCTTGCTTAGGTAATCGAGAGTTCAGCGCATCATTTGAATGGCTTGAAAGTCTAGCTGAAATTCCTGCTTGTCATGAACAACTCAAAGGTGAGCGTGATTTAGGTTGGATGTTATGGGACATAGATTTTGAGAATGGTATGACGCCACGATTTTTTAGAGCAAGCATGATTAACGGGGTTATCACGATACCTCCAATGCAACAGGTTTTGTCATGATTCTTCAATCCTTAAATAAGTATTACGATAGATTGGTTACCACTAAGCCTGACAAAATTCCTACTTATGGTTGGAATCTAGAGAAAATTAGCTACTGTATTGTGCTGAATGAAGATGGTTCAATTTTTAATATTGAAGATTTGCGTATCCCACTAGAAATAAATAATAAAATAACTTATTTACCTAGATTGCTTATGGTTCCTGTGTTTCCTGAGTCAAGAACAGTAAACATAGCTGCAAATTATTTATGGGATAATTCTGGATATGTATTTGGGTTATCAAATCCACCAAAAGAGAAAGACGAAAAAAAACTAGTCAAACAATTAGCAAAGCAGGACGTTGATTTACAAAATAAATACGAAGATTTTTGGCTTAAAGTCAGTGCATTTGACAGTACAAATTCAAAGACTTTACAAGCACTGCAACAATTTCCATCTTTCTGGAATAAAAATAAGAAAGATTATCTAGAAAAATTAGGAGAAAACCTAGATGTTAACTTTGTTTTTAGGCTAATTATTGATGGTAAAAAGTTTGTCCATGATTGTGATGAGTTTAAAAAACAATGGGCATGCATACTTTCTAATTATCTCGAAAAGTTATCAGATGGACAATGTCTTGTTGATGGAGAAATAACAAAAATAGCAAATTTACATGGCTCAATTAAAGGTGTGGATAATGCACAACCATCAGGTGCATTAGTCGTATCCTTTAATAAAGATTCCTTTGAGTCTTATGGTTTGAAAAGTGGTAAAAATGCAAGTGTGGGCACTGGCGCCGCTTTTAAATATGTTACGGCGCTAAATCATTTATTGCGTAAGGAAGATAGTAATAAGCAACGCTTAAAAATTGGAGATGCTGTGACAGTTTTTTGGGCGGAATCTGTTGATACCTTTGATGAAGAAGTTGCAGAGAGTTTTATGGCAGAAGCAATTAGCCCATCTACAGACGCACAAGAGAATGCCAGTTTAGCTGGAATATTGCAGCAAGTTTCACAGGGTAAAGCTTTAAAAGAATTACGACCAGATCTTGACCCTAATACAAAGTTTTATATTTTGGGTTTGTCTCCCAATTCAGCTCGCGTATCAATACGATTTTGGTATTCAACAACCCTCGATGAATTAACACAGCGTATCGCACAACACTATCAAGATTTACATATTGAACCGCAACTAGGTAATGGGTTACCTGAGATTTGGAGGTTGGCTTATGCAACTGCACCTATTCGTGATGGTAAGTCAAAGTCTGATGATATTTCGCCACAACTGGCCGGAGGATTGGGTCGTGCAATTTTTACTGGACAAAACTATCCGCAAAGCCTATTGGCGCAGGTGCTACTGCGAATGCGTTCAGATGGAGTGGTGAATCTCATAAGAGTGTCGTTGTGTAAAGCTGTTATAAATCGTCAAATCCGTTTAAATAAATTTACCAATACAAAGGAGTTATCTATGAGTTTGGATGTAGAAGAGAAGAATGTCGCTTATCGTATGGGACGACTGTTTGCTGTTCTTGAAAGTGTACAAAAACAGGCATTAGGTAAAGATATTAATGCCACGATACGTGATCGTTATTGGGGAGCCGCTTCCGCTACGCCTGCTTTAGTGTTTCCTATGTTAATACGTAATGCTATGAATCATCTTGCCAAAATAAGAAAAGATGACGAAGGCAAAAAACATTTAGCCTCCTTCTTTGACTGGCAAATAAGAGATATTGAAAATGGGATGCCGACATCATGGTCACGCAATTTAAATCTTCAAGATCAAGGACGTTTCGCTATTGGCTATTATCATCAGCGTTATACACGCACAATAAAAGATACAACAGGTAAAGAAATTGAAAATCTTATTGCTGTAAATGATGACGAAGAGCATTCAGCAACACTGATAATTCAAGAATAGCTAAAAAGCTATTTGACCTCTATTTAACTTTAAAAGGCATAAAAGATATGACTATGATTAATCACCGCTACGAATTTGTTTTACTGTTTGACATTAAAAACGGTAATCCTAATGGCGATCCCGATGCTGGCAACATGCCACGCTTAGACCCAGAAACTAATCAAGGTTTAGTGACTGATGTTTGTTTAAAACGTAAGATTCGTAATTTTGTAGAATTAACGCAAGCTGATAAGTCGGGTTACGCAATTTATATGCAGGAAAAGGCAGTATTAAATAATTTGAACAAATTGGCTTATGACGCACAGAAATTGAAACCTGAATCAAAAAAATTACCAAAAGATGCTGATAACGCGAAAGCTTTAACTCAATTTATGTGTGATCATTTTTTTGATATACGCACCTTTGGTGCAGTAATGAGTACCGAAGTGAATACCGGAACAGTGCGTGGCCCTGTACAGATTGCTTTTGCACGATCAATTGATCCTGTTTTTCCTCAAGAAATTTCAATTACTCGTATGGCAGTGACCAATGAGAAAGACGCTGAGAAAGAACGTACAATGGGACGCAAGCATATCATTCCTTATGGTTTATATCGTGCTCACGGTTTTGTTTCTGCGTCATTAGCTGAAAAAACCGGCTTTTCAAATGAGGATTTACAAATCTTATGGCAGTCACTTTCAGAAATGTTTGAGCATGATCATTCAGCCGCTCGGGGTGAAATGGCAACTCAGAAACTAATTATATTTAAACATGATGATAAGTTAGGTAACGCGCCTTCGCATAAATTATTTGATTTAGTCACAGTCAAGTTAGCGACTGAAAATGAAAAACCCGCTCGTGACTTTAGTGATTATGAAGTCGTTATTAATCGTGAAGATTTACCAGTAGGAGTTGAGCTAATAGAAGAGCTGTAACGATATACCTCATCCATTTATGGAAAAATATTATGCCAACAATTGATTTATCTACATTACCTCTTAACGCCCAGCAAACGCTATTGGATTTCTATGAGTTTCTACAAGAAAAGTATAGCTATACAAAAATTAATACGATTGCCTCAACAGTACCTCAAGAGTCGAACAATATGGATTTTAAGACTTTTATTATTAATATCCCTAAAATGGACGGCAATGTGTTTGAGCGACAACATGATTACCTAATAAATAATCAAGGTGAATAACATGCAAACGATTACATTTACAGCCGATGATAATGTCGGTCGATTATTACACGACATTGCTAAAGAGAATAATAAACAGACCGATGAAATAATTGCTGATTCATTACGTTATTATGCGGAAATGCTCCAAAGAAGAAAGTTAAGTCAGCAAATCAAATATGCGTCACACCTTGTGGGTAATCAAAGTATAGAAATTAATCAATCCCTAGCAGCGAGCAATTCAGATGGGCTTTAAGCGAGGGGATGTGCATTTAGTTAATTTTAACCCTTCAAAAGGCACGGAAGCGGGCAAAATACGCCCAGCACTTATAGTGCAATGTAATGATCTAAATGATGTCGATCATCCCAGTACTGTTGTATTACCGTTAACAACACAGGTACATGCAAATGCTCAGCCTTTACGCTTTAATTTAGCCGTGCGTGATGCCTTAAATCAGTCATCCGATGTCATGATTGATCAAGCACGCGCGATAGATAATCAGCGCATAACATCAGAACCGTTGACATCGCTCTCTGAATGGGAAATGGCGACGGTTGAGCGTTATATGAAAATCATTTTAGGTTTTGAGTAATTGTGGATGATCTATCTGCTGGATATTCTAATTCTCAACTCTTAGTCTGATTAGGCGCATGGAATCTGAAATTATTTACCTCTCCCGCCTCCAACACTATCTGTTTTGTCCAAGGCAGTTTGCTTTAATAGAGCTAGAAAATATCTGGTCAGAAAATCAATTTACAGCTGAAGGTCAGGTATTACATCAACGTGTTAATCAAGCCGATCTAGAAAAACGTAAAGATATTCGCACTGTTTGGGCTTTGCGTTTATCTCATGTTGAATTAGGTATTGAGGGTGTGGCTGATGTGGTTGAATACCATAAACAAGTTGATGGATCAGAAACCCCTTTTCCGATTGAATATAAGCGTGGCAAACCAAAAACACATCGAGCTGATGAAGTACAACTTTGTGCACAAGCGCTTTGTTTGGAAGATATGCATGGCGTTACCGTTCCCCAGGGCGCATTATTTTACGGTGAAGTCCGTCGCAGAAATGCTGTTATTTTCGATACAGAATTACGAGATTTAACCCGTAATACCATTTTAGCTTGTCGAGCTATTGTGCAAACCCAATGCACACCTTCAGCAGATTATCAGTCAAAAAAATGTAACGCTTGTTCTTTAATAGATCTGTGTCATCCAAAAGACTTTAAAAAATCAGCCGCTGCTTGGTTACAAAAACAACTTAATGAAGGATAAACATGCGGCCATTACGCAATGTCATTTATATACAAACTCAAAACTCGTGGTTGCATAAAGATAATGAGAATCTGGTTTTAAAAGTTGGTGATGAAACTAAAGGCAGAGTGCCAATCCATAAACTACAGGGTTTAGTGTGTTTTGGGCAAGTGACTATATCGCCTTATTTAATGGCGCATTGTGCAGAGAATGGTATCACTATTACTTTTTTAAATATGTTCGGTAAATATTTGGCAAGAGTTGAAGGGCCTGTAACAGGCAATGTGTTATTACGAAGAACACAACACTTAACTGGCGCTAATGTTGAAAAAAGCGTGGGGATTGCGCAAACCATGTTGACCGGAAAGTTATATAACCAACGCTACGTGATTAGACGGTACCTGCGTGATCATGGTGAAAAAATCAGTGACGAAAATGTATTGGCTCAATTACAAACGGCTGAAAAAAGATTAACACGCTGTTTAACACAGTTAGCTGATTGCAAAGCAATTGATACCTTAATGGGCCGAGAAGGAGAGGCGGCTCAGGTTTATTTTGGTGTGTTTAACCATTTAATTCGACAACCCGATTTTATGTTTGATACACGCTTAAGACGACCACCGACAGATCCTGTAAATGCACTATTATCATTTTGTTATACCTTACTGACTCATGATTGTCGCTCAGCACTTGAAACAACCGGACTTGATCCCGCCAGTGGATTTTTACATCAATTACGTAGTGGTAGACCCTCGTTAGCTTTGGATTTGGCCGAAGAGTTTAGGCCTATGATTGATCGCTTTGTTTTGTCTTTAATTAATAAACGGCAGTTAGTACAAAAAGATTTTGAGACATGGCCAAATGGTTCAGTCACTTTAAAAGAAGAGCCACGTAAAACATTGTTAGCGGCATGGCAGGATCGAAAGCAGGATACTTTACTTCATCCTTGGTTTGAAGAAACTGTCCCTGTTGGTTTGTTGCCGTGGTTGCAAGCGCAGGTATTAGCGCGATATTTGAGAGGGGATTGTGATAGTTATGTCCCTTTTCTTTGGAAATAAGAGGCGTATTTAACATGATGATTTTAGTGACTTATGATGTCAGCTTTAAAAGTGAAACTGGGCCTAAGCGCCTAAGAAGAATGGCTAAGTTGTGTTTGAATTATGGTCAACGTGTTCAGTATTCTGTATTTGAGATTGAAGTCGATATGGCGCAGTGGACGCAGTTGAAAAATGATTTAATTGCTGTGATGGATAAAGAATTAGATAGTTTACGATTTTATTATTTAGGAAATAATTGGGAGCGTAAGGTGGAGCATATTGGAGCTAAAGCAGTATTGGATTTAAATGGTTTGTTATTATTGTAATGTGCGAACTATAAGCGACCATAAAAGTTGTAATAATTTAGGTTAACTCGCAGAGAGTTTAATGAATTGTTTTTTATGCTTTTTTGTATTGAGTGATAAATAATTTATAATGCTCTTGGTATTTACTGTAACCGATTCGCAATTTAATGGCTTTAGGGCTAGAGAATTCAATTGATTAAGTGAATGCTGTCGCGCCCCACGTGGGCGCGTGGATTGAAACCTCTTATTTGGTTTGGTTTAATTCTAGTGTATGTCGCGCCCCACGTGGGCGCGTGGATTGAAACTCTCTATACCTTATTAAACTACCTACATCCAGCGTGTCGCGCCCCACGTGGGCGCGTGGATTGAAACCTCTTACCACGAACTTCTATAACTAAATTCCCACGTCGCGCCCCACGTGGGCGCGTGGATTGAAACCACAGGATACAAATAAGGTTTCATACACCCCAGGTCGCGCCCCACGTGGGCGCGTGGATTGAAACCAAATTAATTTGCTTTGAATATCCTTCAAAAGTGAGATTCTTTGAGCCGTTAA
>CAIXDX010000189.1 GCA_903918335.1 uncultured Methylococcaceae bacterium
AATTCAGAATAATCAGCATGGCTTCAATAACCATGAATACAAGATAGAGGGTAAAGGAAATAGACCTGTGCGCTGGTTTTCTTGTGCAGGAAATTGGTTTACTGAAACCTCTGTTAATGCAGATGCTTTTTTTGAAAATGTATCAAAACAATATCTTATTTTAACCATTACCGACATCACTCGCCAACGTCAGCAACTTCATGAATTACGTCTACAATCTTTAAAAAACCTGATGACTGAAGATGAAAGAATCAGAGGCTTAAGAGAGACATTATTAGGCGCAGTTCATCAAATACAAATGCCCATGAATCAAATAAAGGCGTCTGAAAACATATTAAAACATAAAGGTGAAAAACAGTATGAAGGTGTATTACAAAACCTAATACAAATTCAAGAGTCGGGGGAAGTGGCCATTAATACCATGCAAAAATGTATCCCCGAAATCAATCAAAGTCCCTTTACATCAGTCAATATAAATCAAATTTTACATGACGTATTATTATTAAGCGATCAACGGCTTGCCTTAACAGGAATTGAAATTACTTGGCAGCCACTAACTTCGCTCCCCACCATGTTAGGCTCTGAAAATCGTTTGCGCATCTTATTTAAACAACTTATCGACAATGCGATTGATGCGATTAGTACATTTGATAGTAACGAAAAACGCATTAAAATCAGTTCAGACATAGACACAGATCTCATCTACGTATTTATTGAAGATACCGGCCCTGGTATACCCTCCGATAAACGGTCTAAAGTATTTGAGCCTTTCTATACCACTAGACCCATGGGTGGAAATCAGGCCGGCATGGGACTAGTCATTGCAAAAGAAATAGTTAATCAACATCATGGTTTTATTGATATCGATCCTAACTACACCCTAGGATGCCGTTTTAAAGTTAGCTTTCCTCTGCATAATTCATCTGTCATGAGGCTCTTATAATGCCTGAACGCACTCAACTCATTGAAGCCGAACTTGATACCTTGTACTTAATCAGTCAAGTATTGAATAGTACGCATGATTTGCATGCAAAATTACATGCAGTGTTAGAAATATTGCATAAAAGATCAGGTATGTGCTCTGGCATGATCACCCTTAAAGAAATAGAAAACAATAGCCTTATAGCCAGTGTCGTACACAGCGATGCCGGTGATATATTAGATCAATCCGTCAGATATAACCCAGGTGAAGGCTTAATGGGAGCCATATTAGATGCCGGATCTACCATCGTTGTAGAAAAAATATCTGAAGAACCTCGTTTTTTAGGACGATTAGGCTTATATGATCCAAATTTACCGTTTATTGGCTCTCCTATATATATAGAAGAAGGCGATACCATAGGTATTTTAGCTGCACAACCCAGTAATAATCGATTTCTGGGTGAGCGAGCTCGTTTTATGGAGATGATTGCTAACTTAATTGCGCAAAGTGTAAAAATGCTACGTGTTATAGAGCGTAAAGAACTTAATTTAGTTAATGAACGCGACCAATTGAAGCATGCTTTAATCAAAAACTACAGTTTCGACAATATCATTGGTCACTCATCCCCGATGCTTAAAGTCTTCGATTTAATCAGACAAGTAGCAAAGTGGCAAACGACCGTATTAATACGAGGTGAATCAGGCACAGGT
>CAIXDX010000190.1 GCA_903918335.1 uncultured Methylococcaceae bacterium
CAAATCAATCTTACCTAAATCCGCTTTAATTTTTGCTATCGCTTGATCTTTAATCGCTGTAGAAAACGCATCACCATTAATAGTGTAAGCATATAAACCCGCCGCCGCGGCAGCATCATGAAAAGCGGAGGTATTGTAATAGCCTGCAGAACCGGTTTTTTCTGATGGCGCTTGTTCATAACAAACACCTAAAGTTTTTGCACCACTACCAAAGGCCGCAGTAATACGAGAAGCCAAACCATAGCCTGTAGAACAACCAATCACTAAAACATTTTTTGGCCAAGCTTGATTAACCTCAGCATTTACATGCGCTTTAACATACGCAATTTGTTCTGCAACATTGGCTTTACAACCTTGAGGATGTGCATTAGTGCAAATAAAACCTCTGACTTTGGGCTTAATAATCATAGCTTAACCTTATTAAAAATTAACGACTTCTGTTAAAACAACAGAGAAAATAGTGTGGCGAGATTATACACTAATGGGGCTAAGCTGTTGTAACTGCATCTTCTTGATAATAATGGCTCACTACTTTAAACAGAACGGCCGTTATTAACATTAAACCCGTAAAAAACCAAAAATAACTAGCACCCGCCAACTTACTTGAACCATCTGGATTTTGAATAATGAAATTAACCACACTGGTAAATAAATTACCCACCGCCACCGATAAAAGATAAAACGCCATGACAAACGACTTCATTGTTTTAGGCGCTTGAGTATAAGAAAATTCCAAGCAGGTAATGGAAACCATCACCTCAGCAGAAGTTAATAAAACATAAGCCAATAATTGCCAAAGGATAGAGGGTGCGTAACCTGCATCTAATTGCATTTGTAAGACGCTAGGAATAGCAAAAGCCAAAACCGTTAAAAATAAACCTATCGACATTTTTGTCAGCGATGTTAACGTTATAAATCGACTTAAAAACGGATACAAACCGTAAGAGAAAAAGGGGACCAACAACATAATTAACAAAGGATTAGCGGCTTGAATTTGTGACGATAACAATTCCACCCCAAACACCATGCGATCCATTTTTTGAGCCTGCACCACCCAAGAAGAGCCAGTTTGATCAAACAACGCCCAAAACATCGCAATAAAAGCATAAATAGAGGCCAACTTAGTTAAACGCTTTAAGCCGACCTGACTGCATAATTCTTTAATAAACCGCATACCCGCCGGAGGTACATGTACAAAGCGATACCGACCTGACCAAAAAACAAGTGTAGATGCCAACATTAATAAACCCGGCACCGCAAAAGCAACGGCAGCCCCTTGATGTTGCAACAACCAAGGCACTATTAACATCGCCGAAAAAGCACCTAAATTAATAGAGAAATAAAACCAACTGAATACTTTTGACATTAAATGCCGATTATTAGCACCAAACTGATCGCCCAAATGCGCAGACACACACGGCTTAATTCCGCCCGCACCCAAGGCAATCAAAGATTGCCCCAATAATAAACCCATACGCGTATTATCTAAGGCCAAAACAAAATGGCCGACACAATAAACGAGTGACAAAAGAATAATCGTCCGATACTTACCTAGTAGCCCATCAGATAATAAGGCGCCCAACAAAGGCATAAAATACACACTAGACACAAATAAATGAAAATAGCCTTGCGCTTCATTTTCTGACATCACATCCAGTTGACCCGATGCATTTAATAAATATTGGGTCATAAAAATGACCAAAATAGCACGCATACCATAGTAACTGAAACGTTCAGCCGCCTCATTCGCTACGATATAAACAATACCGGAAGGTAATTTTGTTGATTGATCAGGAATTGTTTTATACATAAGTCGTGTCATCAATAAAATAGATTAATGATTCGAAACCGAAAAACCGACCGTGCCGTAAAACTCATTACCAGAGCTCGTCTCAGGTACGCCTACGCCAAAATAAACCTGAGTTGTTGGCAGAACTCGAAACCATGTATTCACCATCGCACCCGAAACATTATTAGATCCCGAAAAGTAATCGCCAGTAAAGGTTAAGAAATTGGGCAACGCTTCAATACTAAAACCACCCGTAAAACCTAGGTAATCAGTGGTCGTCGTTAACGCTTTATTGGCCCAATAAGTTCCCGCATGTAAATTAAAGCCTTTATTCGGTTGATAAGCCAACAACCCATAATCTACATTATGTAAATTCTTAGAATTACCATCGAACGCTAACCCATTCTGAGTGCCTATAGTCACCAAAAAGTACTTAGGTAAGGGTATTGTTTTAGATATATTAAAATAGGTATCTGCTTGATAATTCTGTGCCCCACCACCTACAACCGCAATATTATAAGAAGCTAACTGAAAATCCCAGCCATTAGACGCTGAATAATCAATAGTCGGGTTAACATAAAGGGTATTAACAGGGTCATCATTATTAATATTGTAATAGTTAAGCTCAACCGTACCGGTTAGCACACCATCTATTAAGTTTGGCGTGGTATCAACCTTAATTTTAGCCTTGCCTTTAGCATTAACAGCCCACGGCAGACACAAAAAGACTATCAATAATATCAAGTTAAAATTCATACTTTATTTTTTGACACTATTCAATGCCAGATTAAATCTACTATTTTAAAGGCACGTTACTGCGTGATGGTGATCTTGAAACAATGATCAGCTGATCATTTATTAGATTGTTTTATGCGGTCACATTGTAGTCACAATTCATAATGAGTGCCCCTAAATAAAGCATCTCTCGACTTGAAAAAAGAAGTGTTTTATTGATCTCAACAGCACTCCTCCACGCAATCCCTCAGAACTGCGCCCCCTAACTCAGCTCAACACACTATAACGCTTAGGTAAGTCTTGCCAGTTTTTGGCTTCTAATAAGTCACTGGCATTGGTTAACTGGAATCTAAAGGCTCTATGTCCTGGCATAACAACTGATTGAGTTAACGGTCTGACATAGCCCAACTCTAATAACCAATATTCAGTTAGATTGGTGTCATCTACTTTGCCCGCCTGCTCAATAGTCATATCACAGCGTTTCACTAAACGAACAGATTTAACCTCATAAAGATAATTAATCAACTTCTCATTACCCGTACCGTGATTAACAGCAATAGCGCAATACCTGAGTTCTTGCACAATATTACGAGCAATGGCTTTATGATCAGTTGCCGTTAATCGAATATGATACCAACCCGCTTGACCTTGTTTAAATCGTTCTAAATAAGCTTTATCTCTATTAACTATTACCGAGGAGATTGAATTAGTAAATTAAAGTTATTATTACGTATCTTCTAATTTTTTCAGCAATTCATAAAAAATATTTGTAATATTCATTGTCTTAACTAATGCTGCCTTCTCTTCTAGTCCAGTTACTTTATCTAGTTTTGTAATTATTGAAATATATTTTTGAATTTGATCTTCAGCGCTTAAAAGAAACTCCGTCAAGGATAGAATAAAACCCATCGAAGTTTGTAACTGTGAATATACTTCTTTCTGGTAGTTTTCTTTACTAATTTGATGACTATAGTGAGTGACCTTCACTAAATGAGAGTACTCATTTAATTTTAAATATTTTTGTAGAATATCGAATGTGTCTGATCCAAAAGCAATAATTATAGGTTTATTAGACTGAATAAAACGCAATTCATCTCTGAAGTAGTTAATATTTTCTTCTATTATTTGGGGATTCTGCTTTAAATACTTTAAGACATCTTTTGACGAAACCATTGCAAGGTTCTTAATAATGTCTGTCATATAAGCACCATATAATGGCGTGTCTTTAAAAGCGTACCTTATTTTAAAGTCATTAGCATGCGGATTAGAGTCATGAAAGTTCATGAATGGTTTTTCAAATTTAATATCTCTAGAAAAGTTTAAACCAACCATAACAACATTTACGTTAAGTTTCGGTAAAATCTCTTTATAAGACTTTGATTCAAATATATCCATGTTATTGATATTCGATTTTGGTTTTTCTCCAGCCTCATCCCATATTGCCCAACTAGCAACATAACCATATTTATCTTTAATTTTTTCAAATAACTCTTGGTTTATCATGCTGACTTAAGAATAGAAAAATGTCTAAATAACTCAATAGGCATGGCATTTTTCAATTGCCATGTGATTGAAATTGGCTTTTCGCCCTCAGCTTTTATCAGCACTGCTTCACCTAGTGACGCATAAGCTGTGTCTTGATTTTCTCTTACAAAAAGAAAAAACCGCCAGCCGTTTGTATCGGCATCTTCCACACTTTCAAGATAGCGTTTCCCAGTAGGATTTTTAGAGCTAGCTACATTTTGTGATTGCCAGTGAAATAAAGTCGGACTAATCGCATAGTCATGA
>CAIXDX010000191.1 GCA_903918335.1 uncultured Methylococcaceae bacterium
GGAATGTTTTGTGCTGCTGCTGAAATTTTTCCAAATGTCTTGCATATGACTAATGCAACTTACAATCAGCAACGTGCTTTTCTTGAGGCTTATCGTTCGGAGGCAGCTAGAGGATCAAGAGTTGATAGAGGTTATATTACGCACGAAGACTTTAGTATTAGAACGTAATGCACCCCCAAATTTGGACCAGTAGATAAGAGAGTTTTTAGCATATAAATTGAATCAAAAAGGAGATTTAAAAAATGCGAAAGACCCACAATAAAGACTTCAAGTTTAAAGTAGCAATAGAAGCAATTAGAGGTGATTTAACCATTGCCCAAATTGTATCCAAATACCAAGTGGCAGAATCTTTGGTGCATCGTTGGAAAAAGCAGCTACTTAACTTTGGCGGTGATATTTTTGAAGGCAAAAAAGAAGCGAGTTCTGTTGCTTGCGTTGACATTGATAAGCTACACGCCAAAATTGGCAAACTAACACTGGAACGAGATTTTTTAGAATCTGCGCTCTTGAAATCCCGTTAAAGGAGCGCTTGCAGATGATCACTAAAAATACAAAATTGGGAATAAGGCAGCAATGTTGCTTACTGCAAATTAACCGTTCCTTGTTGTACTACAATCGTCGGACAGTTGTTGATTATACGTGTCTTGCCAATGCTTTAGCGGATATTTATCTGCAGTATCCAGTTTACGGCTACCGACGTTTGACAGCCTGTTTGAAAAGGCAAGGTCATGATATTAACGGCAAGCACGTTTTACGTTTGATGCGTCAGATGGGTTTACGGGCAATTTACCCAAAACCTAGAACAACGTTGGTTAATAAATATCATTACAAATACCCATATGTGCTGAAAGATATGTCGATTACCAAACCCCATCAAGCCTGGCAGATTGATATTACCTATTTGCGTACTGAGCACGGCTTTATGTATATGAATGCATTGATTGATATGCAAACGCGATATGTGGTTGGTTGGAGCTTAAGTAACAGTCTTGATACAGAAGCATGTTTAAGGACGCTTGAAAAGGCGATTGAAAGTCATGGTTTGCCGGATATCATCAATTCAGATCAGGGGAGCCAATTTACCTCACAAGTATGGGTTAATGCTGTACAAGGTAAAGGTATACTGATCAGTATGAGTGGTAGAGGAAGAAGTAATGATAATGCTCATATAGAAAGGCTTTGGCGAACATTGAAGTATGAATGGACGATTCTGAATGGAGCAAGATCTGTTGTGGATTACAAAAAACTTTTACCAGAATTTATTAACTGGTATAACAATCTAAGACCGCATCAGGCACTGGGATACCAGACACCTGCTGAAGTTTTAGAGAACAAGATTTGTGGATATGTGGATAAAGCTAACGCTTTAACACACATACCCACAAAGACAACAACAACCAATGTGAAAGACTCTCTTATTTTATGAGGTTATTGGTCTAACAGATGGGGTGCAGTTCCTTTTTTTGCCAGCATCATCAGTATTCCCTGCTTTTACGTTACTAATACAGTCTTGAATCACTGCAGCTTCTTCTTGAGATTGAGTGTAAAAATCGTCTGTAGATATACCATTTTTCAGTAAGTAATGCTGATATAGCTGACTTCTATAAGACCTTAATGCTTCTAAAATAAGTACTTTAGACTTGGCA
>CAIXDX010000192.1 GCA_903918335.1 uncultured Methylococcaceae bacterium
AGGGCGTTGCGTAGCTAAAATCAAATGAATGCCCGCCGCCCTTGCCTTTTGAGCCAAACGAGCAATTAACTCTTCCACCTTTTTACCCACGATCATCATCATATCGGCTAATTCGTCGATAACAATAACAATGCTCGGTAACTTAGTTAAGGCCGGAATATTGTCCCACTCTTCAAACGGATTAAGAATTTGATAAATAGGATCTCTGATGGTTTCCCCACGAGCGGCTGCTTCATCAATCTTTTGATTAAAACCTGCTAAATTTCGGACGCCCATTTTAGACATTAACTTATAGCGTCTTTCCATTTCAGCCACGGCCCAACGTAAAGAATTACTAGCCTCTTTTACATCCGTTACTACAGGGGTTAATAAGTGCGGAATACCTTCATAAACGGATAACTCCAACATTTTTGGATCTATCATAATCAACCGCACTTCTTCAGGCGTGGCTTTATATAACAGGCTTAAAATCATGGTATTGATAGCTACCGACTTCCCAGACCCCGTAGTACCCGCAACCAATGCATGTGGCATCTTACCTAAATCAGCCACTAAGGGATCACCCGAAATATCTTTACCCATGGCTATCGTAAGCAAAGAACTCGCTTTCGTAAACGTAGGTGAATCTAACAGCTCACGTAACGTGACCATTTCCCTTTCTCTATTAGGAATTTCAAGGCCTACTACAGTCTTTCCAGGGATAATCTCTACAATACGGACGCTAGTCACTGATAAAGCGCGAGCTAAATCTTTTGATAGACCACTAATTCTGCTGACTTTAACACCCGGTGCAGGCTGAAGTTCAAATCGAGTAATAACAGGACCTGGATGAAACGCAACGACCTCTACGGCAACATTAAAGTCAGCCAAAATATCTTCAACCAGACGCGACATGACATCCAACTCAGCATTTGAATAACCAATAACGCGCGTGTCTCTCTCATCTAATAATGAAAGTGATGGTAAAACGTCTTCTCCCGGCTCATAAATTGGAGCATCAAAGGCTTGTACCGAAGCACTTGAATGTCCCTTTGCAATTTGATTCACTGATATTGATTTACTGCCTCCACTCACAGGCTTTGCAACGACTCTTTTTCTTTCAGTGGATTTTTGTGAGGCCTCTTCTAAAGCCTCTGACTCTTCGTATCGATGATCTTCATATCTATGCCCTTCTTCTATTGCATCCGAATTTCCAAAAAAGAAACGAAATAAATCAAAGGTGTATTTACCTATTAAATCAACCAAACTCAACCAAGAAACTTCAGTTGATAAGGTTATGCCCGATAAGAATAGAACAATTAAAAATAAAGTAGCACCAGAGTTTCCAAACAAAAGCAACACGGCATCACCCGTTTCTTGACCTAAGATGCCACCTGTTCCGCCCGGCAACTCAATCCCCACTCTTAGTACATACAGATAAAGCAGAGCCGAGCTAGAAACCACAGTGGCAATTGAACCTAACCATTGGAACAGTGTAGTGATTTTATGTTGCTTTTCTCTAGCTAACGCATACAGTTGATAGCCATGCCAAAATACAATAATAGGAAACAAATAAGCACATAAGCCAAAAAAGCTAAAACTAAAATCAGCCAACCAAGCACCCGAGATACCACAGGCATTAGTAATCTTTTGCCCAGTGCCACTGTGTGTCCAACCGACATCGTCTTTATTAAAAGTTACGAGTGATACTAAAAAAAACACACCCACTGCAAAAAAAACTAGAACGACGATTTCACGTAGACCACGATAAGTTTTTTCTTCCATTACTGCAGACATAAATAGGGCTCGAAATTGATTACTACGAATTTGTCACACATTATAAATCAATGATAATTTATTCTGCATAATTAGTAATAAATATAACTAAAGATAGGAAGCAACCTCTTTGAGGCAGATCTATATTTACTAGCTTATATGCCCAAGATAATTCTATTCAATCTAAGATAACTTGAAACATTAAAATCAGCATTTCAAATGTTTTATTGAGTACTTATGATATTAATTTAGACAGTTAAAGTATCAGGATTAGTGTTTATAACATTTAATTCTGAACTTATCGTATTAATTAGATCGTTTGGGGCAATGAAGACCGTCTTTAAGATATGAAATCGGGAGTTCCAGATATTCAATAACCCATTTATCGGATTTAATTGAACGTTTAAGATATAAAAATAACCATTTCTAATATTTAAACTCCCTGACTCTGCATCTTAACCAATTGATTTTATATTACAATTTGGCAATCAATCAGATATCACAAACTGTTTTTTGGGTATCTCAACTGACTTATTGGGTATTACAAAACCATTTTTTAATATTACAAACGGAGTTTTTAATATTAAAGCCGTTGATTTTACTATCACATCGAGTGTATGAAATATCTTTTACTTCTTTAAGACTTAACCTAACAGGTGTTCTAATCATTTGAATGCCTGTCAGATTAATGGATGATGGTGAAGCCGGTTTAATTAATCAACTTTGATACGGACGCGCAAAAATCTGTTATGCCTACGGGCGTAACTCCGGCGCTTTTAACTTCTAAAATAGATCCCG
>CAIXDX010000193.1 GCA_903918335.1 uncultured Methylococcaceae bacterium
GCTGAAACTTAGGGTGGCGTGCTGAAACCTGAGGTTGGGCATTAAAACTTCAGCTTTTGAAATGCGGTACTGGTTTTAATGTTAGAACTTTTAGTGCTGGTTTGGCACTTAGGTTTGCGTTATTAAACCTAAATTTACTGGCTGGCACATGAGTTTTAATATTAGGCCGCAAGTTTAAACACTGACGCAATGATTTAATTTCTAAACCTAAGGCTTAAATCCGGGTACACAAGTTTGGCTACTGGAGCAAAGGGTTGAGTCTTGGTACAAAAGTTTTAGTGTGGGCATTCAAGTTTTATTCCTACCAAATAGAATTGGAGTTTGGCCCCAAGGTTTTAAGAGTGGCACCCTAGTTTAATTGTTCATATTTAGGTTTAAGCGCCCAACCCTAGAATAAAGGCTTGTACCTCAAGTTTGAATGCTGCCCCTCAAGTTTGCATACTGGGACAGATAATTGAATGTTAGATCGTGTATTTAACTTTTAGGGCTATTTTGAATCATGCACTAAAAAAGCTTTAAGTGTTGCACCTAAAGCTTTAATGCGCTTTTTAGTTAACGATTTTTAAAACGGGGACACAAAATTCGGTAGTACCTGACGGAGTCACGGCAGCCACTCTGACGGCTATAATGCTACCGGGGTCTAAGCCTTTCATTACATAAGAAGCAGACGTTGTCATCTCAACTGTTTTCCAATCTGTCTCTAAAGTAGGAATACCTCCAATACCTATCTGCCAAATGTAAACACCGGCCGCGTATATGGCTTTGGTGATAAATTTAACCTCACCTGGGTGCACGCCATCAACCACCGATAATATTTGCTTGGTTACGGGAGGTAACTCTCTACTAATATTAAAACCACTACTTAAAAGCTTAGTTTCATCGCCATTTGCCACTTGATTAACATATTGCGCATACACTCTAATTATATTATCTAGCGCCGTTTCTTTATCATGCATAATTGATTTGGCCGTTTGGCTGCCATCGTCAGCGGCTATAACGGCTGCTTCTAACGCATCAATGGCTAAAGTAAACTCAGCCAAAGGAATATAAGGTTGTGTGTAAAAAGTATTAGCCGTCATTTTGACAACAATATTGCGGCTAGCAATGATTTTTTCGCGGATAGGAAACTTAACAATATCGATTAGTGCTCTTAGAATCTTCATGATCTTTTCCTGTAATTAAATGTTTAAAGTGGTTTGTCACGACACTCACTATAGGCTACTTCCTGAAATATAAACTTTTATTTTCAATAATTTACAAAAAACATCAATGATTATGCTGTTATTTTCGACTATCTTGCTGATAAGTTACAGTTATTTAAATTTCTCCCAAGGAATACCTTTTTTGATTAAGGGAGTATTTGGCGGCTTTAATAGCCGATAAAGGCACACGCAAAACCGTTTTATCTTCTACTTTTGGATTTAAAGCCGCATTGGCAATGTTAACCATGTCATCCGCGCTCAGCGTTAAGGCTGTCGCATCTATAAAACTGACAAACCCTTTATGTACCAGATCTTTATTTTTATTTAACGTAATAATCACACTAGACACATTGCGTCTCCAACTAAACAGATCTGTTGGCAGTTTAATGACAGATTCAATCCAGTCTTCATCAACGATCATTTTTTTGATTTTTGCATCATAAGACCCTTTATCTAAGAATCTTGTGGGTAATGCCAATAACACTTTTCCCTGTGCATGCGTATGAAATAAGCCAAACTGTAGCCATAATGCTTCCATCGTATATTTAGCATTTTCAACATTCAGCAACTTATAATTAACCTGCTCAAGCTTTACTAATTCTTTCGCTGTAAATTTTGGATGATACTCTGGGGTAATCAGCACAAGATCGGCATTTTTGGGTATTTGATCAGGATCTAAGAGATCATTCATATAAGAATAGGTTCCTGTTACCCCTTTTATAGCCATTAACTTTTTGCCGATGTCTGCTAGGCTGCGGTAATATTCAGTTAACTCAAGCTTTTCGGCATTCAGCCCCCAACCCAACTGACCCAGACTCGCACTGGGGATAAACACCTGTTTTTTAGTATCGTGTTTAGTCAAGGCAAGCATCAACGCCGTGATACGTTGGCCGTCATAAGCAGGGCGAAACAGAGCGCCAAACTGCTCATAATAATCAACCACCTCATCAGCAAATAATGAGAAATCATCAATATTAGCCACTTCTTTAAGCAACTTAGCTAAGCCACTTTGAGAGGGTAATCGACTACTATGTTCTGTTCTTAGCACATGATTTTCTTGTTGCTTAAGCACGGCCAATAATCTAGGCGCCTGCTCTTCAAGTGGTAAATCAACAAGCGCCATAAACGTTTTAGGATCTGCTTTATAAGAATGCACCATGGATAAAAAAGTATTCATAGTGCCAGAATGCCACCACCCTCCCGTAAATATAATGGACGGTGAAAAATGCTCTAATGCAGATAATATATTCATTAATACTTCCCCTCTTAATCGTCAAACAAAGGAGGAGTCAATACACAACGAGTTCCATTATTTGCCAAGGGCGTCACAATGCCCCGCGCCTCCATCTCCTCCACAATGAGTGCCGCACGGTTGTAACCTATTTTAAATTCACGCTGTACCGCAGATATTGAAGCTCTACGTGATCGGGTAACAAATAATACTGCGGCTTCGTATAAAGGATCGTTTTCGGAGTGAGTTTCAGTTGTTGTCATATCAATGCCTGTTAATTAATTAAAGAAATTGTTCAGACAGCACTATAACAAATCAAAACGACAAATCGCGTCGTCTTTAACTCTATTTTTTATGAATTAAATTTTTAGTGTTATCCGACTTGGTTTGTCGTTTTGATTTGGATAATAGGCATTTCTACTTTCATGCGTGAGAATTGAAATGCCGTCAATAATTAAAAAACTCCCTGCCAATATCCACGGTAAAGATTATGTAATCGGTGATTTGCATGGTTGCCTTGATTTACTTGAACGCCTCTTACAAAAGGTAAACTTTAATGCTCAGCATGATCGTTTATTTTCTGTTGGAGATTTAATTGATCGCGGCCCCTACCCTTTAAGTTGCTTACAACTTTTGCATAAACCCTGGTTCTTCGCTGTTAAAGGTAATCATGAAGCCATGTTATTAGATTGCATTACGGAATATCTTCCGACAAACACTCTACCCAATACCACAGATTTTGAAGACAGCGACTTTATTTACAATGGTGGAGAGTGGATTTATAAATGGATAAATATAGAGAATCAATTCATAGCCACTGAATTGAAAGATGCCTTGAGTGCCGTATTTAAATTACCCTTAATATATATCGTAGGCACGGGAGAATCGCGATTTCATGTGATTCATGCTGAATTAACTAAACCTAACCTGTTCAATCATGATGCGATGGTTTGGCTAGATAGTGATATTGACCAATGGTATGAGGAAAACAGCATAACAACCAAAGTTGAACAACGCTTACTGTGGAGTCGTTCACTGATGCGCTTTGATGCTACTGGCGATTACCCTGCCAAAGTACAAAAGGGCCTTTCGACAACTTTTTGCGGACACTCCATAACAAAAACACCCAAGCAGTTTTTATCGCATGTTTGCCTAGATACGGGCGCATATATGTCTATAAATGGCAACACTGACTTCGGTCTGTCTCTTTATGATGTCAAAGAATCAAAGTGTTTATCGACTGCTTATCATCAAGAGGACGTTAATGTAACCACACTATTAACCTCTACTCCGCAGGTGCTTAGATCAGATAAGCGTTAATTTGTATTTCTTTAGATTTGATACTGATTCGCCATACCCCTAATAGTATCGACCATTTGTTGCCTGAGGTGTTCAGGTTCTAAAACTTGGGCTTGAGCACCATAACCTAATAACCACCAATAGAGTTGTTCATTGTCTATTACGGTTGCAGACAATAAAACACTGTCTTCACTATACTCTACAATTTGCTGATCATTTGATAAGGGCGATTCATAAAAATGGTTAACGGCTCTTTTATCAAAAACGACTACTAACCCAATCGGTTTTAAGGTATGGCCATTCATGTTAAAACCCATGTGACCTTCAGCAATATATTTCTGTAAGTCAAAATCGAAAGGCATATCAATGGGAGTATGGATGGGCTGCGCTTTTTTAATTCTTTGTAAGGCAAACAGCCTAAATTCATTTTGAGGTACTTTTGTCGCAATAAGGTAGGTAATACTGCCACGAATGACTAAGCCCAGAGGATTTAGCATGTAAGAACTGATTGCTTGCCCTAAGCGTTGATATTCAATTTCTAACTGTGTTTCTGATAAAAGAACTTCACTGACTATGCGTTGCACGTCTCTATCGACTTGGGGCGGAATTAATGTTTGCGTCGGTTGTACAACGGCAATCTTTTTTGGCCATTTTACAATGGCATTACCCTGCAAGCGGGTTAAGGCTTCTTCTGAATATTCAAAAAAAGGTTCTAATTCATTTAATGCGACCGAGGGGAATAATTGTGTTAAGTATTTCTTAATCAGCGTAAAAGACAACGCTTGTGCCGGTGTTAATCCGGCAATCAATACCACTTTGGCATCATCACGCCAATACCAACCATACCCCCCTTCACGTAACATGATGGAATCAAGACCAAAAAAATTATGCGCTAAAAACACCAAATCTCTTTGTACCGTTCTCTCTGTTACTGTTATTCGGTAGTTATCTTCTAGGGAGGTTTGTATTTTTGTAACTGACATGGGGTTAAAGCGTCTACTGTCTTTCAATATTTCTAAGAGTCTTAAATGGCGTGTCAGTTGTTTACTCATTTACCCACTCTCCTAGCTACTTTAAATAATGATAATGGCCGACGTAGTTTGGCGTCTTGATGAAATACACTCGTATTTTAAATATTAAATCAAAAATTAATAGTAGCACTACGAAATAAAAATAAATCAGCTCTAATTAGCTTGTAATGACGACTTGTTATGTCGTTTTCTCTAGTTAAACTGATCACCTATTCAATTTACTAACCCAAAGGTCATTATGTCTACTGCCATTCGTTTAGTGTCACAAAACAGTCAAAAGCACTTTCCTCGCGATCCGACTAAAACACTCGCCGCATTGATGAGCTTACGTTTCGCTATGAATTATGATTCAGAGGGTGACTATCAAGAAGATATAAAAACCGCTAATAGCAATTGGTTAGGCGTAGTCGGTGATTTTATTAATTGGCCTGCTGATCTGCTTGATGATTTTGATTCTGCATCGAATGAAGAAGCATGTATCGAATCAGCGTTTCCCAAATCAAGAACACGACCAAGAACAAAAGCAAGATCGATAAATAATGAACCCACTTATTGGGATAATGTCTTTAATCATTTTACTGAAACTTACTGTAAACAAAAAAACAGACTGGATCATTTGTTTTTTGATTCCATCTCCGAATTAGAAAAACATTGGGCTGACGTGTGTGCAACTGACACTGCCTCACAAAATATTAATTTACTGGCTAACATGTTGGCGCTGAGTGATGCAGAGCGGGCGCTACTGTGTTATTTGGCGCATCGCCCATCTAGAAACTTTAATACCTTTAAAGTGATGGAATTTATATCATTTCCTGTTGCCACTAAAGTGCTAGCATGCATGTTAGCTATTGATTATTCTGACGTAACAGATGCTTTACACCCCAGAAGTATCTTAGTTAAAAACAATATCATTACTAAAGATTATGTTTATCCCGAATGGCATGACTTTATTAGTCTTTGGGAGCATTTTAGAAACATTATGAATATCCCTAATAACTCACTAGAAGAGTTAATGGGGCATTTTGTAGCACAAACAACGTCTGGTCATTTGACGGTTGCAGACATGCCGCATTTAGAAGATACCCTTAAAATTTTAATACCTACCTTAAACAATGCGCTTAAAACAAAAGCGACTGGCGTTAATATTTTACTTTATGGCCCTCCAGGTACCGGTAAAACCCAATTGGCTAAGTTATTGGCGCAATCTATTAAGGCCAGTCTTTACGAAGTCAGTTCTTCAGACGAGTCTGGTACGCCTATTAACGATAGAGAACGCTTTATTGCCCATAATATGGCGCAAAGCTTTCTAGCGAGCAGCGAAAAAACGTTGATTTTATTCGATGAAGTCGAAGACGTGCTAAGTCTACATAATGATATTTCATTTTTAAGAGCATCTGATAACAGAGCCTCAAAAGGTTGCTTTAATAAAGCGTGGATCAATGAGCAATTAGAAAGTAATATCATTCCAACTATTTGGATTTGCAACTATCATGAAGATATTGATACTGCTTTTTTAAGACGCTTTATTTATACCCTTGAGATCACCACGCCCCCGCGTTCTATTCGTGAAAATATTGCTAGAAGCTATTTAAATGAATTTAATTTAGGCGACAGCGTATTTAAAAAAATCAGTCAACATGAGCATCTAAGCCCTGCGCAATTAGAGTCTGCAGCCCGTTTAGTTAAATTAAACGGCAGTACTAATCATGTTGATATTGAACATATTTTAGATAAAGCCCTACAAAACAGTATGAAATTAATGGGGCAAAAACATCAAGTTGTTATGCAATCAAGTATTACCCCCTATAGTCTTGATTATTTAAATGTAGATACGTCGGTCCCTGTAGAGCGTTTAATCAGTTCTTTAAAAAAGACACCTAAGGTTAATCTTTGTTTTTATGGTCATCCGGGTACTGGCAAAACGCAGTTAGCTGAATATTTAGCGGAGGCGTTGGATAAACCCCTATTAATTAAACGTGCGTCAGATTTATTAGATGCTTATGTGGGTGGTAATGAGAAAAATATTGCTTCAATTTTTGCTGAGGCGACTAAAGAAAATGCCATCTTATTTCTTGATGAGGCCGATTCATTTTTAAGAAAACGTGAAAACATGAATAAATCGTGGGAGGTTAGTCAAGTAAACGAATTACTACAACAAATGGAGCGCTTTAATGGCATTTTTATTTGCGCGACTAATTTGTTTAGTCATCTTGACCAAGCAGCCTTAAGACGCTTTGTGTTTAAAATTCGTTTTGATTATTTAACATTAACACAAAGACAATCGCTCTTTGCCAAAAGCTTAGCCATGCCTGAAAGCGAAATACCTACTGCCCATCTTAAGCGTTTAGCCCTATTGACTACCCTTGCGCCAGGTGATTTTGCAACGGTATTAAAACAAGCGACTCTTTTAGATGAAGCGCTCTCTTCAGAGGAGTTGGTGTCTCAATTAGAGAAAGAATGCAGCATTAAACAAGGGAATAAAACCCAACACCCCATTGGTTTTATTTAGGAGAAACAGAATGCCTAACGATCAATATTATTTCCATGAAACACCTAACTTTATGGAATTAGAGGCTATTAAAAGAGGATGTATCAGTTATGCCACTTACATGCACCCTAATCCTATATTTTATAAGTATTACTGGTGGATATTCTGGAGTGGAAGTGCTTGTGAAGGTCTTCAATTTAGAAGCAATGAACATCGTTTATCGACAAAAGCCGCTTTCGATTTAATGGATTTATTATCTAAAAAAAAAGAACCCCACATAATATACAACATAAGACTCCCTCGCTTAGACCCTGATTCCCCCTTTGATCCCAACTCTAAAAGATGGTTAGCAGGCACCGAATGGGCGCCCGCTTATGATGAAGATACTGACCCCATCGATAAAGATTTCTTTAAATAGTGGTTCCTAAGTAGATTGGTCTATCATGATCTGCCGTCGTACACATTACTTTTCTAGATAAGTATACGACGTTAAACCTGCCACTAATTCAGCCTCAAAATCATGGCGCTCTTGTGCGCTTAAA
>CAIXDX010000194.1 GCA_903918335.1 uncultured Methylococcaceae bacterium
GTTAAAAACAAGGCTTCTTTATCCCGGACTAACTCGCTTAAACCAATACAGGTTAATTGCTGTCCACCACTTTGGGTCGCATCAACCCGACGCACCAACCATTCTTCGTTTCTTAATTCAATGCGCATACCGGGCGCGATAGTTGAATGGATCATGCGTTCATCCTTGATAAGGGTTGAGTGTAAATTTTAAGTAGTATAGTGGATATTTATTCAAAATATAATGACTGTACTGTTAATTGTTTACTACAATTAAAATCATTAGTCCGCACTTTTCAACAATAAACTATCTAATTGACTTTCATACTTTTCTTCTAATATAAAATACTCTGTAAAACTGACAGGTCCGCAAGCCATTCCAAATGATCTTAGTTCTATAACAAAGTGTGGGCTTTCAAACTCTGCTAATAGTTCATCAACACAGGCACCCACTTCTTCACCGTCTTCATCAACTTTGGCTAGATTTTCTTCATAAAATGCTATCCATTTAGACGTAAACTCATCGTCCTTACTATAAGTGGTGTCATCAGGAAATTCGTCCGGAAATACAGCCGTAATAAAACTGGCTTCGTGCAGTGTATTAAATTCATCTGTTACCCATTCAAATTCTTCACCCGTTTCTGGATGCTTGATACCCCAAGTTTCTGATGTATCGATACTGTAAATATTCATGTTTAAGCCTCAATTAAATTAAAGAAAATAAAGTTTAAAGGTGTAAAACGACAGATTGAGTCGGTATGTATGATTCAATTATCAACCCACCCTGCATTGATCCATTGGTTGTTTTCGGGGTGTAAATATTGGTTACTCACTTGCCCTAAACGCTTATCTGCTGCAGCTGTTGCAATTTTAAATATCGCTTTGTTATGTTCTTTGTCTATTTCACAGGTTCCGTTAATAGCTGGCTCTAATAACCATTGGCTATAGGCTTCTGGATTGGTTATGACTTGGTCATTATTTAAAATCTGATACGCCGTGTATTCTTGACGTAAGCGATTACCTTGCTCGTTTTGCCATCTTAATAAGCCTGTCATTAGCGCTTTGCCTTGTATAGCCTCTGTTTTTATAACAGCAGTGTGTCCCATAAAACCATAAGATTTTGCCTCAGCTAATAAATATTTCATAATAAAAGAATCCAAATCTAACATATGTAGTTCAGGATTTTTAGTTGCTAAAACTCTATCTAAGGTTACTTTAAAATTTGCGCGTTTTAAGCTTAATGCTTGTTGGATATTTTCTGGCAGTTTAAGGTGCAATACTTTGCCATCGTGCATTATCTGGGCAACCTCAATATTCAACTGCTGACAGATACCCAATACAAAAGCCCTAATATGGTCTTTGCTCAATTTTAACTCTTGTTGGTTTTCATTAGGGTTAAAGCTGGCCGCATTTTCAAACAGTTCACGTTGTTTTATCGTCGATTCTTTGGCTAAAAGTAACGCATCATCGATACTTTTTTGGGTTCTTTCAATGCCAGCTAACGTTGCATCCGTGAGTATCTTTTTTACATCGACCAGCTCGGCTACCTCTCCCAAAATATCGTCTTGTAAGTTTTCATTAAACTCATTGCCGATAGTACACAAATCAGATACCACTTGATCAATGCGGTTATACATGAGCTCCATGATTTGTTCATCAACTGTACCTGGCGAATGCATATTAAACACCACCACTTTTTTAGCTTGTCCATATCGATACAATCTACCGATACGTTGCACTAAGCGCATGGGGTTCCAAGGCAAATCATAATTAATCATAATATGACATTGGTCTTGTAAGTTAATCCCTTCCCCACCTGCTTCAGTAGAAATTAAGAATTGGCCATTGCCTTCAAAATGATTAATCGCATTTTTACGATCGTGGTGTGTCATAGAACCATTAATCAGCTCTACACTGTCGTAACCAAAATGCTGGTGTAAGGTATCTTTTAAGTAGTCTTGCGTACTTCTATACTCTGTAAAGATCAGTATTTTTTCTTTTGGATTTTCGACTAATATTTTTTCTACTAATTCTTTTAAGAACAATTGAATTTTTGCGTCATTGGCTCTTAGATTTTTTGCTTCGTTTAACAAGTCATCTAATAGCTGTAATTCTCCAGTAAAAAACTCTTGTGCATCGGTGCGGATTTTTTCTTCCCACTCACCGGCATACCGCTGATCTTGTTCTTTTAAGGCGTTTATTTCATAAACTTCTTTTTCTAACTGACCTTGTAAGCGCTCTTTTCTTCGTGCTAAAGAAACTTGAATCGCCGCTATGCTAGAGGCCGCTAATTTGCGATAAATAGTCATCACAAAACCAATAGGATTGCCTTTATTTTTTAACTTTTCACCGGCGGCATAACCTTTTTTAAGATAATCTTGTAACAATTTATCAAAATTAAGCGCTTCTGCACTGGCAGTAACGCGCAAGGCTTTAGTCAATTTACCCTTAAAGATAAAATTACCGGCACTGTCGGTTACATCGGCTTTATGATTTCTAAAAACCATATCGCTTAATATTCCAGGATTAAGTGCCAGTGTATTAATTTCATCTTTACGCTCTGGATGCAATAACTCTAAGAGTGCTGTAAATTTATCTTGCATCCCTTGATGCGGCGTAGCGGTCAGTAAGACCATAGCATCTGTTTTTTTACGCAAAGCTGCCGCTAAGTCAAAGCGTTGTGAGCTATCTAATTTTTGTCCATATTGGCGTCTTGTTAACCGATGTCCTTCATCAAAGACAATTAAGTCCCAAGGCTCTGCATTAAGCAGACTTTCTAAATGTTTTTCTTCTTTAAAACGATCGATAGACCCAATGACGTAATCATACATCTTCCAATGTCGGGTCTCATTAACCGTAAAGTCTTCACCGTATATCTGAAAATTATCTAACTTAAATTTATAATGCAGTTCTTCTTGCCACTGTTTGGTTAAACCTGCAGGCGTAATTAATAACACTCTACGCAAGCTACCGCGCTGCTTTAACGCCGCCATTAACATACCGGCTTCTATGGTTTTACCCAAGCCCACGTCATCGGCAATTAACCAGTTTAAATTACCCGATGCCAAGATATGATGCACTAGGTGTATCTGATGCGGTAACGGGTCTATGTCAAGACTCGACAAAGAGCCTGTATTCTCATTCCATAGTTCAATAGCATACGCTAACGACTTTAAACGGAACAGTTCTGCAGCATTCACTGGGCCTTTATCACCCACACTAAAGCGATGTTTTACATTTTTAATCTGACGTAAACGCTCATAAGGCAACCAAATCTGACGACCTAACTCTGGAAAATCAACTAACACCTGCTCTCTGCCACCCAAACAACGGGTAGTGACGACAAGACCTTCTCCATAAGGCTCACGAGTTCTTGAGTTAGGCACATCTTGCACATCCATATTGACTCTAAAGTCACACTTTAAGTCTGATAAGGATACCCATGTGGTCTCAGTGCCTCCATGCCATCTTACATTTACGTCTACAGAATCTTGGTTCTTTTTTGTGGCAACCACTACGCCTGGTTTAACTTGCCCAGATGGTAAGGTGTATTTAACCCACGCTTGTTTAACAGGGATTAAGCGATTCTGCATCTTAGTAGTCTCCAATCTGTTGGTAACAATGAATAAGTATTTGGTCTAAGTCGATATAATCGAACTTATTGTTATTATTTACGTTGTAATAAGCCTCTATCGGTTCCAAGTTAAAATATTGCTCACAATCTTCTTTAAAAGTGAATAATTCTTTACCTGCTAAGGTACCTTTGACAGAGCCAGTATGATATTTAACGTAACGAATAAACGTTTTAAACTCACGTTGTTTTTTAACACTGCCGTACCAGTCATCGTATAACTCATCTAATAAATATTGCACTTCTTCTTCTGAAGGCGTGTTATGAAACGACCGAATAATGCGCAAGGCCTCTGGCCAGCTCATGTTTTTATAGGCATCTCTGGTTTGTTGGTGCATTGCATTATTGGTTACATGGATAAATGAAATCCAATACTGTGTACTTGCTGTCCAAAGCTGGCGGATATAAAAAGCTATTTTTAACTCATCCGGTGTTAAGCCTTTATTCATTTCGCGTTTTATAGAGACACGCGCCATAGCCCAACCATGATCTATAAATATTTCATGTAGCAACGGTAAATGCGCTCTGCTCCAATCATATTCAGCAATAATGTCTACAGCCATTTGGTGCGCTCTTTCTGAGCGCGTTAATTTTTGCTTACCCGCGACTTCTCTTATTATTTCTTCTCTATTTGATGGCTCATCAATCTCTACATAATCGTCAAACTCATAGTCGTCTAAGCATGCAATTTCATTTTCTTCTTGATCATCATAAGCATCGTAATCGTCGTCTGTGACTATGTCATCCGCAAGCACGACTGCCTGATTTTTCTCAGTGGATTGACTAGGCGCGGGGGTAGATTCAATTTGTTTTGCTTCTGATAGCGCACCAATTTTGGCAATGACTTCTTCCTCTTTAATATCTTCTTTAAGGGTTGGTTTAAAAGAACGGACTTCGGCACTTATTACTGTGGCCTTATCTGCAATTTCATTGATCCCAGCGTTTTCATTAATATAGAGTAAATCGTCATCTGCTAACGCTTCTGAATCATAGGTGTTAATCATATATCTGCCATCAACGGTGTAAGCATGACTTGGGCTTAAATTACTGATATAACCAATACTTTCAAATTTCATCATGGCTCACTCCGTCAATTTAATAAAAAAACACTACAACTATTTTTAAGTTCTGAGATTAATATATCAACCCATAACGACAGAATAAGTCGCCTAATATTATTTCTTTATGCTTAAGTCCCGTACTTAAGTTCTACCGTGTCGCCAACGCCTAAACCTAATTTATTAGCCATCTCTGGATGATATTTTAATAACCAGGATTATTTCGATGATATAGTTTTTCACCGTCATCAAAGGCTATGATATGCTTTAAAAAATAATTTCTTACAAGGTGATTCATGTCCGCTTTACTTACAAAAATGCATTACACCGTCGAAGACTATTTAAAACAGGAACGTAGCGCATCTTATAAAAGCGAATATCGCGATGGTCAAATTTATGCAATGACCGGCGCAAGTCGAAAACATAATTTGGTTTCTGGAAATATTTATCGGGAACTCAGTCTGCAACTAAAAAAACGTCCTTGCGAAGCTTATATTAATGATATGCGTGTTAAAGCCGTCGAAGCATCGAGTTACCATTATCCAGATGTCGCAGTTGTATGCGGCACACCTCAATTTGAGGATACGCAAGTAGATACTTTGCTCAATCCTACATTGCTAATTGAAGTCCTGTCGCCGTCTACAGAAGCTTATGACCGAGGCAGTAAATTTGCTCATTATCGTAAAATTAATTCATTACAAGAATATCTATTAGTCTCGCAAGAACAGCCAAGCATTGAGCGCTATATGAGGCGAGGCGACGTTTGGATATTATCGGAATCCACGGGAATTGAGGCCTCGATGACTTTAGAAAGCATCGATTGCATAGTTAGTTTGCGTGAGATTTATGACAAGGTAATGGATGATATCGATGATAACTAATACTTATCTATGCGTTAAAGTCGCACGCGCATAAGTATTGGGTTGCGCTTGCACACAACCGACAAAATAAGCCCATTGAATTACTATTTTCTAAAAATATAGAGTAAGCCAAAAACCACAACGATAGCTTGCCCAACGATGCCTTGGCTCCATAAGGCGATTCCACATAATCCTAAGAATAGGATCACCGCGAATTCAAATAGAAATGCTAAAAAATAAAAGGCACCAATTAAAATCAGTAGCCCGAATAAAAAACCTATCATCTACGCTTTAACTCCCTCTGACTGATGCCACATTTATTTATGAAAATCGCCTTGAAAACAATGCCGAAGCTCATGTCCTAAAATGTCATTATTGGTGTTTTTATCAGTAATAATGTGGCAATTATATTGCTGAAATAAATTTTTTTTCCAATAAGAACACGCATCAACTTTATAAGGATAGGGTTTACCTGTTGCTTTAACATGAATTTCAGTACATTTTTTTTCTGCATTATCGACAGGTTCCCAAGTGACTTGAGTCGTGTCTGTAAAATTAGCTTTTGTCGAATACTTTTCGTAAGCAGATTTTTCTAAGCGCGCTACAGCAGTGCTTGAAGCAAATAGTGATAAAAGTATGATTATCATTTTCATAGTGATACCAGAGTAAAGTAATAAAAGTTTTACGCTACTTTAACGATTGATAACGACAGATTGAGTCGATTGAAATGTTTTTGTGTGGCTTTGTGTTTGCTATACCTATAAAGAACTTGGCACAATAAATAACGTTATCTCTTTAAATGGGACAGTTATGCAACTTTGTAATAGTTACTCTCATTAGATGACTTTACAGACTTAAAGCGAGGGTGACGTGTGTCACCCCATTCTTGTTTAAGTGTTAATTTAGAAATATGTACGGGCGCATCTTCTGCCCAAAACCAACAGACACTACGATCACTTCGTTTTTTACAAGCAATGCCCGCAAAGATGGACACGAGTGCGTTCATGTCTCTTTGTAAGGTACGCTGTCCTACTGCATAGCCTTTAACCATTGAAGAAAAATATGTGTTGCCATTGCAATATCTTGATGCACTCAAGCAAATCAAAACCATACCCGATTCAGACATTAACCTGTCTTTGAAGATTCTAAAGAAAAAAGTTTCTGAACTGCCCAAAGAGGACCAAGTAAGGCTTGTTTCTCTTGCTGAAAAATACTATGGACCACAAGTA
>CAIXDX010000195.1 GCA_903918335.1 uncultured Methylococcaceae bacterium
AAAGAATAGAGAGGCTCCAAGTAGCCCTAATATGATAATGAAACTAGATTTTTTGGTAGTTTTTATTTTGTTATTAGATTCTGACTTTTTTACACCTTGTAATGCGAGTGCCATAAGCGCCATGATACCACCTTCACCTTTATTATCAGCTCGCATAATAAAAATCGCATATTTTGTAGTAACTACCAATGTGATAGACCAAAAAATTAAAGATAGAACGCCTAGTACATGGATCTTATCAATGCTAACTCCGTCTTTAAATACTTCTTTTAACGCGTAGAGTGGGCTGGTGCCTATATCTCCGAAGACCACGCCAATAGCTCCAAGAGCCAAATTGGTTAGCGGTTGTTTTGAATGCGAGTTTGAATGGATTGACATGTTTATTGACTGTAAAGATCGATCTATTAATTAACTAAAAATGGTATGTGCATAGTATGTGCAATGAGTTTTAGTGAGTAAATCATAAGCTGTTCTAAGTTAAGTGAGTGTAATAATAAACCTAAAGCAGAGAATTACTAAGTTTCTTTGCTAGTGATGACATCAAAATTATAAATGCATTTAACTTAAACTGACTTGCCTAAAAGCCTAAAAAGACAGGATAATCTGTAGCCTTAATAATGAGCAAAGAATTTACCAGGGCATGGAATTTAATTTAATTAATACGGACGGACACGCTCGTCGCGGGCAACTTGTTTTTGATAGAGGGGTCGTTGAAACCCCTATTTTTATGCCGGTCGGCACTTATGGTACGGTTAAATCTTTAACGCCAGAAGACTTAATCGGTATTGGTGCGCAAATTATTTTAGGCAATACTTTTCATCTTATGTTGCGGCCTACAACTGCCGTTATTAAGGCACATGGTGATTTGCATGATTTTATGCATTGGGATAAACCGATTTTGACGGATTCGGGTGGCTTTCAAGTTTTTAGCTTGGGTGCTTTAAGAAAGATTACCGAAGATGGGGTGACTTTTAAATCACCTCTAAATGGAGCTAAGATTTTTATGGGGCCTGAAGAATCTATGCAAGTGCAGCGCGACTTAGGCTCTGATATCGTCATGATTTTTGATGAGTGCACGCCTTATCCAGCGAGTCTTAATGAAGCAGCCGACTCAATGCGATTATCTTTGCGTTGGGCGGAGCGCAGTAAAAAAGCCCATTCAGATAACCCATCTGCCTTGTTTGGTATTGTACAAGGTGGGATGTATGAGCATTTGCGTAAAGAGTCTATTGCTGGTTTGGTGGATATTGGTTTTGATGGCTATGCAATTGGCGGATTATCTGTCGGGGAGCCAAAAGAAGAGATGATGGCCACCTTAGATTTTATCCATAATAAAATGCCTTTTGATAAACCGCGGTATTTAATGGGTGTGGGTACACCAGAAGATTTAGTGGAAGCTGTACGACGCGGAATTGATATGTTTGATTGTGTTATGCCAACGCGTAATGCCCGCAATGGTCATTTGTTCACTACTTTTGGAGTGGTGAAAATAAGAAACAGTCAGTATGAGTTTGATAATAAGCCGTTAGATGAGTCTTGCACTTGTTATACCTGTCAGAACTATTCTCGCGCTTATTTAAGACATTTAGATCGCTGCAAAGAAATGCTGGGAGCGAGGCTAAATACTATACATAATTTGTATTACTATCTGAATCTTATGCAAGGTTTACGGAATGCAATTGCTAAGCAAGAGTTAGATGTTTTTGTTAGCGAGTTTTACCAACTAAGAGATAAATCTGTGCCTTCTGTGGCATAATGGCAAAATTTTTTTATTTATTATAATAACGAGGATATTTATGAGTTTTTTGATTTCTGACGCTTTAGCAGCGGCTCCTGCTGCGCAACAACCAGGCCTTGAAGGGATGTTATTTCCATTAGGGATTTTAGCATTTTTTTACTTTTTATTCTTACGTCCTCAAGCTAAAAGAACGAAGGAAAAGAAACAAATGATTGCTGCGATTACTAAAGGTGTAGAAGTGGTTACTTCAGGGGGGATTTTAGGCAAAGTGGTTGATGTTGATGATAATTTTGTAAAGATTGAAGTGAGTGATAACGTTTTTATTCAAGTTCAAAGACAAGGTATAGAAAGTATGATGCCTAAAGGTACTTATAAGGCCATAACTAAAAAAGTAGTTAAAGTTTAATTGGAATAGCACATGCAAAATCATTTCCCCGTTTGGAAAAATATATTAGTTCTGCTGGTTTTTAGCATTGGTATTATTTATTCACTACCCAATTTATATGGCGATGATCCTTCGGTTCAGGTGTCTTCAACAATAGCGACTGCTATTTCTCAAGAACAAGCGAACCAAGTCGATGCAGATATTAAAGCCATGGGTATCCCAGCTAAAGCATTCGAATATAAGGATGGAAAAATTTTAGCGCGTTTTAGTAATACCGATGATCAGCTAAAAGTTGCTGATCAACTGCGCGATAAAATGGGCAATAACTATACGGTTGCTTTAAATCTAGCGCCAACAACTCCTAGTTGGTTGCGTGCCTTAGGTGCACAAGCTATGTATCTCGGTTTGGACTTACGAGGTGGTGTGCATTTCTTATTAGAAGTTGATATGGATGCGGCCGTTAAACAAGCAGAAGATCGTTATATTGACGATGTGAGATTAGCTTTAAGAAATGCTAAATTGCATTATCAGTCAGTCGCTAAAGATAATGGTTTTATTAAAGTAACAATGAACTCTGTTGATGATAAGTCAGCGTTGTTAAACATATTAGACAAAGAATTTCATAGTCTAGAGATTACAGAGCCAGAAGTTCAAGAGCAAGTTTGGTTAAAGTTTTCTGAAAAAGAAGCGCGTGAGATCAAAAAATTTGCAGTAGCGCAAAACATGACTACGTTGCGAAATCGTGTTAATGAATTAGGGGTTGCTGAGCCTGTCATTCAACAACAAGGTGAAAATCGTATTATGGTGCAATTGCCAGGAGTACAAGATACGACGCGTGCAAAAGAAATTTTGGGTACGACAGCAACATTGGAATATCGTTTAGTAGATGTTGAACATGATGTTCAGCAGGCAGTGTCTGGACATGCACCCGTGGGGAGTCGATTATATTACGATAGATCAGGCGCGCCTATCTTGTTAGATCGACGAGTTATTGTGACGGGTGATCAAATTGTGGATGCGTCATCCGGTCAGGATCAAGATGGTAGACCTTCAGTTAATATTTCTTTGAATGGTGTGGGTGCATCAAAGATGGCAAAAACTACACAAGTAAGTGTGGGCAAGCCAATGGCGGTGGTTTTTATTGAATATAAAGTAGAAACAAAGACGGTTAATGGTGAAAAAATTCGCCATAAAGAAAAAGTCGAAAAGGTTATTAACGTAGCGACAATTCAAGGTGTGTTTAGTAAACGTTTTCAAACTACGGGGTTAGATAGCCCTCAAGAAGCTAGAAACTTATCTTTATTATTGAGAGCGGGTGCTTTGGCTGCCCCTGTTGATATCGTAGAGGAGCGCACCGTCGGTCCAAGTTTAGGTCAAGACAATATTGATAAAGGTATGTTGTCTTTTGTGGTGGGCTTTGCTTTCGTTGTATTATTCATGGCGGTTTACTACAAATTGTTCGGTATGATCGCTAACTTTGCTTTGGCATTTAACGTGGTGATTGTGGTTGCTATTTTGTCGATGTTACAAGCGACCCTAACCTTGCCCGGTATTGCAGGTATTATTTTAACTGTTGGTATGTCGGTTGATGCGAACGTTTTGATCTTTGAGCGTGTTAAAGAAGAAATTAAAGCAGGTATAACACCTCAAGCGGCTATATTTATTGGTTATGATAAAGCGTTTGCAACTATTCTTGACTCACATTTTACTAACTTGGTTGTTGCTGTCGTATTGTTTGCTTTTGGAACTGGTTCTGTTAAGGGTTTTGCAGTTACTTTGATTATTGGTATTTTGTCTTCTATGTTTACTGCGATTACCGGCACACGTATGGTAATCAATTGGATTTATGGTAGTCGTAGAGTTGAGAAGTTATCAATTTAAACATTAATTTTAGAAGAAACAACTATGAAGACAACAAATATTAATTTTATTGGTAACCGAAAAGTAGCGTTGGTATTCTCAGGAATACTTATGATTATTTCGATAGGTTCATTGGCTATTCGTGGCCTACAAATGGGTATCGATTTTACGGGCGGAACTTTAATCGAAATCGGTTATCAGAAAGCCGCTGACTTAAATGTATTGCGTAATACTTTAGATACGCAAGGTTTTGACGATGCAACGGTGCAAAATTTTGGTACCGCAAAAGATGTGTTAATTCGTTTAAAACCACACGAAGGTATCAGTAGTGCTGATTTAAGTACTAAAGTGTTAGAGGCAATTAATAAGACCACGACTGAGCCTGCAAGTATTCGACGTGTTGAATATGTGGGGCCCCAAGTTGGCGATGATCTTGCAGAAGATGGCTTCTTGGCATTGCTTTATTCAACTATCGCTATTTTGATTTATATCGCATGGCGTTTTGAGTGGAAGTTTTCGACTGGAGCTATTCTGGCAACGGTGCATGACGTAGTAGTGACTTTAGGTTTATTTTCTATTTTAGGACTTGAGTTTGATTTAACTGTGTTAGCGGCTGTATTAGCTTTGATTGGTTATTCTTTAAACGATACTATCGTTGTATATGATCGTATTCGTGAGAACTTTCGTTTATTAAGAAATAAAACAACGGAAGAAGTCATGAATATTTCGGTTAATGTGACCTTAAGTAGAACTATTATGACCTCGTTAACGGTTATTTTAGTATTAGTATCATTGTTCTTTTTGGGTGGTGAGATTATTCATAATTTCTCAATCGTATTACTTTTTGGTGTGTTCTTTGGAACTTATTCGTCTATTTTTATCGCTAGTCCTATGGCCCTAATGTTAGGAATTAGTGCAGAAGATTTAATGATACCAGTTAAAGAAGGATCAATCGTAGACGATAGGCCGTAATTCAGTCGCTTATCTACAAGACTGACATCATCAGGTATAATACACAGTTCAATTTTTTTATTTTATGTTACTTTGGAGTTTTAAATAACAATGGCTATAGAACGCACTTTTTCAATTATTAAACCAGATGCAGTTGCTAAAAATGTAATTGGTCAAATTTACAGCCGTTTCGAAAGCAACGGACTAAATATCGTTGCTGCAAAAATGTTACATTTAACTCAAGCTCAAGCTGAAGGATTTTATGCTGAACACAGTGAGCGTGGCTTTTTTAAAGATTTAATTGCTTTTATGATTTCAGGTCCTGTGATCATGCAGGTATTAGAGGGTGAAAACGCAGTTCTTAAGCATCGTGAAATTATGGGTGCTACAAACCCTAAAGAAGCGGCCGCGGGTACTATCCGTGCAGATTTTGCTTCAAGCATCGATGAAAATGCAGTACACGGTTCTGATGCTTTAGAAACAGCTAAAAGAGAAATCGCTTACTTTTTCTCAGATGAAGAAATCAGTGCAAGAACTCGTTAATTCAAAAAGATTTAATTTGCTTGATTACGACAGAAAAGGCCTTGCGGCTTTTTTTGTCGCTTTAGGGGAGAAGCCTTTTAGAGCTACGCAAGTACTTAAATGGGTTTATCAGGAAGGGGTCGAAGACTTTGATCTGATGACTAATTTGAGCAAGTCATTGCGAACCTATCTTAAAGAAAATTGTTATTTAGCGACACCAGAAATTGTTATTGAGCAAATTGCGAGCGATGGAACTCGTAAATGGGCATTGCAGACTTCTTGCGGTAATAGAATTGAAACGGTTTTTATTCCAGAAGAGGGAAGAGGCACTTTATGTGTATCCTCACAAATTGGTTGTGCTTTAGCCTGTAGTTTTTGCTCTACTGCGCAACAGGGGTTTAACCGAAATTTAACTACGGCCGAGATTATTGGTCAGGTGATCGTTGCTCAAAAACGCTTAGGTGACACAAAAAAAGTAACTAATGTTGTTATGATGGGCATGGGCGAACCTTTGCTTAATTTTGACAATGTGGTTGCCGCCATGAATTTAATGATGGATGATTTTACGTTTGGTTTATCCAAACGTAGAGTAACTATTAGTACCTCAGGTGTGGTACCAGCAATGTATCGCTTAACAGAAGCCTGTGATGTTAGTTTAGCGGTTTCTTTGCATGCAGTAACTGATGAACTACGAGATATTTTAGTTCCTATTAATAAAAAATACCCACTCGCAGAATTAATGGATGCCTGTCGAGATAATGCCAAAATTGCTCCTCGTCGCACTGTTACTTTTGAATATGTAATGCTAGAGGGAGTTAATGATTCTATGGATGATGCGCGTGGCTTAATTAAATTATTAAAAAATGTGCCGTCTAAATTAAATTTAATACCGTTTAATCCTTTTCCAAATAATCACTATCGGTGTTCAAGCAAGGAAGTGATTCAACGGTTCAAAACTGTTTTAAATGATGCGGGGATTGTTACAACGGTTAGGAAGACGCGTGGTGATGATATTGACGCAGCCTGTGGACAGTTAGTAGGACAGGTTGAAGATAAAAGCCGTAGACATCTAAAGTTAAAGGCTTTAGGGGTAATTAGTGCGGCATAACTGGTCCGGACTACTAAACCTAATTGTAAAATTTTTATTGAGTATTTCCTTAACAGCTTGCAACTCTATTTTTGATCACAGTGTTAGACAATCTGAGTCTGCTGATATCTATTTGCAATTGGGTGTAAGGTATTTAGATCTCAATAAGCTTGAAATAGCGAAACAGAATTTATTAATTGCTTTAGATAAAGATCCAAATAATGCTCAGATACAAAATGCATATGCTTTTTTGTGCGAGAAATTACAAGATTATCCGCAAGCAAAACAGCATTATTTGATGGCCTTAGGTTTGTCGGGGGATGCGTGGAGTATTGAGAATAATTATGGTCGATTTCTTTGTGAACACGGTGATCGTCTGCAAGGCTTAGGAATGTTGAAAAAAGCTTTTGCAACTCCGCTAAATGATAAGCCATGGATAGCAATAACAAATGCGGGACGTTGCCAGTTGGATATACAAACGCAAAAAAATGCGTTGAGTTACTTTGAAAAAGCGTTGTTTCTTAATTCGAATTTTGTGCCGGCTTTACTAGAGATGCAAAAATTAAGCTTTAATGCGGGTGATTATAGTGCTGCACAAAATTATTTTAAAAGATTTTCATATGTTGACGTTTATACATCTGAGTCTTTATGGATAGCTAGTCAAACGGAATTTGCATTAGGGCAGGGGCAGATGGCTCATGTCTACGAAGAAAAATTATTAGAGAAGTTTCCTTTATCCCAAGAAGCTAAACAAATCAGACCTGTTTTACAGTAATAAAATAACTCGATCGATATGGTACAGACGATACAAGCAATACGAGGCATGCATGATGTGCTTCCTGATCAGACACCTCTTTGGCAATATACTGAGCATGTCTTACGTGAAGTGATGGGGACTTATGGGTACAGTGAGATCCGATTACCAATAGTTGAGAAAACAGAGCTTTTCAAACGCTCTATCGGTGAGGTAACTGATATAGTTGAAAAGGAAATGTATACCTTTGAAGATCGAAATGGCGACTCTTTAACGTTGCGTCCAGAAGGAACTGCGGGTTGTTTGAGAGCTTGTTTGGAACATGGGTTGTTGCATAACCAAGTACATCGCTTATGGTATTACGGCCCCATGTATCGACACGAGCGCCCTCAAAAAGGTCGGTATCGTCAGTTTATACAATTAGGTGTAGAAACTTATGGTATGGCGGGTCCTGACATTGATGCTGAATTGATTTTTATCATGGATCGATTGTGGAAGAAATTAGGTATCCGCGATAAAGTGACTTTGCAACTCAATTCGTTAGGTACGATAGATGAACGTATCGTGTATCGACAAGTGTTAGTTGAATATTTTCAAGCACATTTTGACGAGTTGGATGAAGACAGCAAACGTCGTTTGCATACTAATCCTTTACGCATTTTAGATACTAAAAATCCTGTGTTGTTTGATTTGGTGGCTAATGCACCTGCGCTAATGGATTACTTAGGTGTTGAAAGCCTAGCACATTTTAAATGTTTAACTTCTTCTTTAGATGATTTGGGTATCAGTTACGACATTAATACCCGTTTAGTGCGTGGTTTGGATTATTATAGTAAAACAGTATTTGAGTGGGTGACTGATGAGCTAGGCTCACAAGGCACTGTTTGTGCGGGCGGTCGTTATGATAGCTTAGTCGAGCAGTTAGGCGGTAAGCCTAATTTTGCAGTCGGCTTTGCTATGGGTATTGAGCGTTTATTAGCATTACTTGAAGTCGCTGGTCATGTGCCCGCCGTTAAAACTGTAGATGTATTTATGATACGTGTTGGGGAAACTGCTGAGCGCGAGGGTTTACGTTTTGCAGAAACCTTAAGAAATGAGGTGCCTGGTTTAAAATTACAAGTGAATTGTGGTGGTGGTAGTTTTAAGAGCCAGTTTAAGAAAGCTGATAAAATAGGCGCAGATTACGCTATTATTTTAGGTGACGACGAGGTCAGTAAAGGTCAATTAAGTATTAAATCATTGCGTACCGATCAAGAACAACAAACATTAAGTCAACAAGAAACAATCGAATTTTTACAATCAGTTATAGTTTAGACTAGCGAGTCTAGGTATTAGGTGATTTGAATTACTTTTAAAATATTAGATAGAGAAAGCACGTGGAAATATACGATTCAGAAGAAGCCCAAGTAGAAGCTTTAAAAAGATGGTGGAAAGAAAATGGTCAATCTACCATAATTGGTTTAGTGTTAGGTATTGCTATTATTTTGGGTTGGAATTTCTGGCAAGATCATAAAAAAACTCAAGCAGCACAAGCGTCTGCGATTTATAGTGAATTACTTTTAGCTCTGACCGGAGATAAGCAAGACAGCGTTTTAAAATTAGCAGAGCGTTTAAAAGCTGAATATCCAAAAACTGAATATGCTGTTTATAGTCAATTGCTGTTGGCAAAATTAAAAGTTCAACAAGGTGATTTGACAACAGCGAAATCAATTCTTACTGAGTTAGGTAATGCTTCGTCAAAGGAATTAAGTAATGTTGCCAAGTTACGTTTAGTCAGAATAATGTTGGCTAGTGGCGAATATGAACAAGGTTTGGCTTTAATTAACTCAATTGATCCTGCTACTTCAGATAGTTTCTCTGGTAACTTTGATGAATTAGTCGGTGATTTATATGTGGCATTAGATCGATTAGATCAAGCTCGTAGTTCTTACCAAAAAGCCTTAGAAAGTGGTTATCGATCTGCTTTATTACAAATTAAAATTGATGATTTAACAGCTCCTCAGAAAGTGGCTGTTCAGAATGTAGAAGCTGGAAAATAATGCGCTTAATTACGCTTTTATGCATTTTTCTTTCATTAACTGGATGTGCCGCCATGGACACATTAAGCGAGTCAGTTGATGGCATTTCTAATTACTTTAAGGGTGGAGAAGATAATTCTGACCCCCCAACTGCTTTAGTTGAATATTCGCCAGAAGTAAAAATTAAAGAAGTTTGGAAAGAGTCAGTTGGTGTGGGTGCAGATGAGCAAATCTTAAAACTTATTCCTGCCAGTGGTTTTGGAAAACTGTTTGTTGCCGATAGGGATGGGTTAGTTCAAGCAAGAGATCTTGATACAGGACGCGTGATATGGGAAGTTAAAACGGAATTGAAACTATCTGCTGGACCTGGATTGGGGGCGGGAACGGTTATATTAGGTTCCAGTGATGCAGATGTAATTGCATTAAATGCTGATACAGGCGCACAACTTTGGAAAGCAAAAGCATCAAGTGAAGTGCTATCGGTGCCTGTTGTTGCTAATGATATTGTTATTGTGCGTTCGACTGATGGTGAAATGGTTGCCTTAAGTGAAAAAACAGGGGGTAAACGCTGGAATTATGAACATAACGCGCCTGCCCTTAGTGTGCGCGGTGTTGGAGCTCCATTGATTATTAGCGATCGAATTATCGAAGGTTTTGATAATGGAAAATTGATTGCTTTACGGTTGCTTGATGGTAAGTATGCTTGGGAAACAACTGTTGCAATTCCTAAAGGGCGATCTGAAGTTGAAAGGTTGGTAGATTTAGATGTCGATCCAATTGATGTTGCAGGCGTTATTTATATAGCGAGTTATCGTGGTGGAGTTGCAGCAATTTCGGAGTCTGATGGCGATATTATGTGGCGAAATGAAACTATTTCGTCCTATACTGGCTTAAGTCATGATTTTAGACATCTTTATCTATCTGATGCTACAGATGATGTTTGGCAAATAGAGCAACGCACGGGTGCTTCTCTGTGGAAACAAAAGGAATTACACCAAAGAAAACTAACAGCTCCTGCCGTCTATGAAAATTATGTGGTAGTCGGTGATTTTGAAGGTTATGTTCACTGGTTGTCAATTAATGACGGACGCCAATTAGGTCGTATTAAAGTTTCAGATAGTGGGATTGATTCAAAACCACTTGTCGTTAATGATACTGTTTATATTTATGCTAAAGACGGCACTCTCGTGGCCTTAAAAATCGCTGCAAATTAATTATGTTACCTGTAATCGCCTTAGTTGGACGCCCAAATGTGGGTAAATCTACCTTATTCAATTATTTAACTCGTAGTCGTGATGCTTTGGTTGCTGACTATCCTGGTTTAACCCGAGATAGGCAGTATGGTAGAGTTAAGCATGGCGATCATCCATGTCTGGTAGTTGATACAGGCGGTATTGCGGATGATGCCGAAGGCATCGAAAGTTTTGCGAGAAAACAAGTACAAATCGCTTTGGAAGAAGCGGATGTGGTCATGTTTTTGGTTGATGCGCGAGAAGGCTTAAGTGCATCAGATAAAGTTATAGCGAATACCCTCAGGAAATTAAATAAGCCAACCATATTGGTTACTAATAAAGTGGATGGAATTGATGCGACTATCGCCGTATCTGATTTTTATTCTTTATCTTTAGGTGAGCCGGTTCAAATTGCTGCGTCTCACGGACGAGGAGTCCCTGAGCTATTGCAGCGAGTTTATGAATTGTTACCAAAGAAAGACGATGAAGTCGTTGATGATAATCAACGAGGAATTGCTATTGCAGTAGTAGGGAGACCTAATGTAGGTAAGTCTACATTGGTTAATCGTTTATTAGGTGAAGAGCGCGTAATCGTGTTTGATGAGCCGGGTACTACTCGGGATAGTATTTATATTCCTTTTGAGCGTAATGGTAAGAAATTTACCTTGATTGATACCGCAGGAATGAGGCGTAGATCTAGAGTCTCTGAAACGATTGAAAAATTTAGTGTGATTAAATCATTGCAAGCTATAGAGCAAGCAAATGTCGTCATTTACATGATTGATGCAAGGGAAGGTATTGCTGATCAAGACGCACATTTATTAGGCTTGGTAATTGAGGCAGGTAGAGCTTTAATTATTGGCTTGAATAAATGGGACGGTATTAGTACTGAGCAAAAAGAAACGGTTAAACGTCAATTAGAAGTTAAGTTATCGTTTTTAGATTTTGCAGAAAAGCATCCTATTTCGGCTTTACATGGCAGTGGGGTTGGCAAGTTATTTGATGTGGTCCATAAGTTATATGATTGCGCGATGATTGATATGTCTACGCCAGTCTTAACCCG
>CAIXDX010000196.1 GCA_903918335.1 uncultured Methylococcaceae bacterium
GACTACGCTTAATAGCGTATTGTTCTCTCATCTAGAGCTTCAATCTGGAAGCCAGCTTATTAAGATTATTGAGCCAACTATTCCAGTTGGACTCAGCATTAAAAGTGTCATTACAACAAAACTTGGATAAAGCTAACGACGTGCTCTATAAATTATAAAAAACTGCGCGCCTCCCCAATTATCTAATCTATCGAGTTGGCAAACTTTTTTGCTCCACTAAAGTTGAGAAAAACTGATTTGCCTCTTCGATAGTTTGCTCCATCGCATAAATCAACTGAGAAATATCCACACTCATTTCAATAAACTCATGTTGTAAAGCAGCAATCGCTCGAGAATTAAGATTATGCTTAAGATACAACACCTGATCTTTAAATGCTGCTAACACCGGTTGCATTTTAGCCTCAGCTTTTTGCATAGATTTTATTAAACGCGCATAATTTTGTTTAGCCGATTTTAATTGCAATTTACTGCTGTTACGTAATGAACGATTACTGTATTCGCTTAACTCGCCTTCCCACTCATTAAATAAAGCCTCGCTCACCTCTTGAATCGCTTGTATTCTATGGCTTACTGCTTCTGATCTTGAACAACAAAACTGATATTGACGATTTAATAAATGATATTTATGCTCTAGACTCGTATCATTAACGGTCACTAAACTCTTAAAGCGCTCTAAAGTATCTTCAAACTCTTCTTTCGTTTCTTGCAAACTTTTGCAGGCATTACCGACTTGCTGCACCACAATTTCCCGCTTATGTTCGCCAATAGATTCGCGAGTACTGTAATAAACCTTTCTAATACTTTTAGATAAATACCGAGTAATTAAACTAAAAGCATAAGACGAAATACTAGATTGAGACATAGGATGTGATTAATTTTGATAGGAAACAGGTATAGAGTCTATAGGCTTTATTATAAAAGCTTTAAGAATAGTAGCAAATGCCAGAAGTGTAATTGACCCTATCAAGCGTTTATGATTAGATGCTACTTGGATTTATGATTTTTAATAACAATGCGTCTTAGTGTCCCCAAAAAACAAAACTTTTTTATTACCTTACTTTACTGATAGTTCGGCCTTATTTTCTGCTATCGCAGAACAACCTTGGGCCATATTCTTAGACAGCGGCTTTCCTAATAGCCAACAAGGTCGTTACGACATCATAAGTACTACCCCCATTTGCACCTTAGTCACACACGGCCATATCACACAAATCACCCGTGATGCTATAACCACAGAGTCAACACTAGATCCTTTTGATCTTGTTAAAGCCGAGTTACACCCTAGCACAGCAGAATATGAGCTACCTTTTAATGGCGGCGCTATGGGCTACTTTTCTTATGACTTAGCCAGAAGATTAGAAAAATTACCTGTCATTGCCACTGATGCAGAGCAAATTGCAGATATGGCGATAGGCATCTATACCTGGGCGGTTATTGTTGACCATCATCAACAGCAAAGTTATTTAGTAGGATATACACAGACCGATGCCCAATGGCAGACTTTAATTGACCAGTTCAGTGTATTACCACCATCAAGAGCGAACCTACCCTTTCAAGTAACAAGTGCCATCAGTTCCAATATGGATGAGCGCACTTATGCAGCGGCTTTTAAGAAAATTAAACAATATCTTAAAGAAGGTGATTGCTATCAAGTTAACCTAGCTCAACGTTTTGTAGCAGAATGTACTGGCTCACCTTGGACAGCCTATTTAAAGCTCAGAGAGCTTAATGCCGCACCTTTTAGTGGCTATTTAAACCTGCCTGATACGCAAATACTCAGCTCATCTCCAGAACGCTTTTTAAAAGTAACGAAAGGCACTGTCGAAACTAAACCTATTAAGGGCACCCGCCCCAGAAAACAAAATATAACTGAGGACGAACAACAAATACACGCCTTACAGACTAGCCATAAAGATAAATCTGAAAATCTGATGATAGTAGATTTACTCCGTAATGACATTAGCAAAACCTGTAAAAACGGCTCTGTTAAAGTGCCATTAATTTTTAATGTCGAAAGTTATGCCACGGTTCATCATTTAGTTAGCACGATTACAGGTGAGTTAGATGACAATCAACATGCCTTGGATTTGCTTAAAACCTGTTTTCCCGGAGGCTCTATTACTGGGGCGCCCAAAATTCGCTCTATGGAAGTCATTGAAGAGCTAGAACCTAACCGCCGTGGCGTGTATTGCGGTGCCATGGGTTATATTGGTTTTAATGGCAACATGGATACTAACATCGCCATCCGAACCTTAGTGCATTCTAATAACACCATTCGTTTTTGGGCCGGTGGTGGTATTGTGAATGATTCGGAGGTGTCTGATGAATATCAAGAAAGTTTTGATAAGGCCAAAGCCTTACTGGATTTACTAAAAAAATTTTCCGCATAATGCGGGTTATTAAACTAGGTGGTAGCTTAGCCCAAGCCAACACACTATTTAACTGTCTAGATAAAATAGATAAAAAACACAGCCAGCAGAAAACAGTTATCGTGCCCGGTGGCGGGTCGTTTGCCGATCAAGTTAGGCTTGCTCAACGCCAATGGCAAATTGATGATTCAACGGCTCATAAAATGGCTATTTTGGCCATGCAACAAATGGCGTTATTGATATACGGGTTAAAAAGTCATTGGCCCATTGCTGAATCAACAAGCCGCATCACCGAGCAGCTAAGAACAAATCCTGTATCAATCTGGTCTCCCGATATAAAGGAGTTAGAAGCCAGTCATATTCCTGAGTCTTGGGATATTACATCTGATAGCTTAGCAGCATGGTTAGCTAATAAACTCTCTGCAGAACGACTAACTTTAGTTAAATCTACCCCTATTGATCAAAACTTGATCTTACAAGAACTCAGCCAAGCAGGTGTTATTGATAAGAGTTTCTGTGAGCTTGTTACGGATAGCGCCTTTAAGATTGATGTTGTTCATCAAACAGAATTTAAGCCCTAGCTTGGCTTACTTAGCGAATATCAAAACTCGTAAAAGCCTCATCAACTAGCAAATCTTCGCTTTCCACTTGATCCACTCTTGCAGTAATCGGGCCTTTATGTGCCCATGCAATCATTTTATCCAGCAATTCTGATTCAGCTTCAGCAACAATCTCTACTCGACCATCTTCTAAGTTTCTTACATAGCCGTTAATGCCCAATTGCTTGGCTTTCTTTTGCGTAAACATCCGAAAGTAAACGCCCTGCACTCGACCTGAAACTAATAATTTAACGCGTCGCAACATGAGTTATCTTCCAACAATAATGAATCTTTAAATCTCGAGAGAAATCTTCAGGAATAGTTTTCAACGTAATATCTTCTAGATTAAAATCAGCCATCGCCTCAGTATCAATCTTGAACTTCCTAAAATTAGTCGAAA
>CAIXDX010000197.1 GCA_903918335.1 uncultured Methylococcaceae bacterium
AAATCAACCGCTTTGCATAAAACAGAATTAGTATAAAAACTGCCATCTTCTATAGCATCGTTAACCTTTGAAAAATCTTGGGGAACATAACGACCGGTTCCAATATGAATATGACCCACTTCAGAATTACCCATTTGATCGGCGGGCAACCCTACAGATTTGCCAGAACAATCTAATAAGGTCATGGGATATTCTTTTTGTAATTGATCCCAACAGGGAGTATTTGCCATTGCAATGGCGTTATTCTCTGTTTCTAACGTATAACCAAAGCCATCTAATATTAATAAAACAAGAGGTTTAGGACGATTTGACATTTTTTATTCATCTCCAGATACTAAAAAAATTATTCTGCCATTAAAATTAACTCCAACAAAAGAGTGGCGCTAACGATTACCCAAAATGATTAAAAATAAGGTATCATTCCGACAATATTTGGACAATAAAGCCTTGGCAATACTTGTACGTTATATTAATACACGTTTACAGCTATTGTGTATAAATAATTATCCAATAGGCACTTTATTATAAAATAAGAATTAACCTCAATCTGCATTTTAAAGCTCAACCATTCAACTCACTATTCACTTAAATAATAAAATCATGGAACGTTACATAGAATTCATTTTAAATCACTATATATTATCTCTAGCGTTAGCAGTCGTTACCTATCTATTAATTCAAGAATTTATAGATACCGCATTTAAAAAATTTAGCTATATCTCACCATTGCTTGCTGTATCTAAAATGAATGATAATGAAACAATTATCATTGATGTTAGAGAACCACATGAGTTCGTTGAAAGCCATATAGAACAAGCTATTAATATACCTCTTGGTAAATTAACTCAAGAGCTAACAAAAATAGGTAATCAAAAAAACAAACCTCTCTTAATTTCCTGCCAAACAGGAACAAGAGCAGCCTCTGCAGGTAAAATCTTAACTAAAGCGGGTTTTGAACAAGTATTTGTAATAACTGGTGGCATGCAGGCATGGGAGTCAGATTACAAACTACCTGTAAAAATATCTGGTAAGAAAAAGATAAAATCTAACACCTAGTTTAATAGTACCCATAAAATAATTTTAAATCTCTTAACCTCCACTTTATGAAGAACCATGGCTGAAGAACAAATAACCTCAGAAAAACAATTTTCAATCCAAAAAATTTATACAAAAGACATGTCTTTTGAAACACCTAATACACCCCAAATATTTACAGAAAAATGGGAGCCTACAGTAGATTTTAATCTTGGATCTAACGTTCAAACACTTGAAAATGGCCTCTATGAGATTGCATTGACTGTAACAATTACTGTAAAAAGCGAAGATAAAACAGCATACTTGGTTGAAATTAATCAAGCTGGCATATTTACTTTGATAGGTTTTTCTAACGAAGAATTAAGTCCTATGTTAGGTAGTTTCTGCCCTAACATACTATTTCCATATGCTAGAGAGGCAGTCTCTGATTTAGTTGCAAAAGGTGGATTCCCTCAGCTCATTCTTGCTCCAGTCAATTTTGATGCCCTTTACGCGCAACATATACAAGCGCAACAACAAGCGCCTGGTTCAGAAGCAATTAATTAATTTAATGGAAAAAAGAATTTCCATCCTAGGCTCAGGCTCGTGGGGAACTGCTCTCGCATTATTGGCAGCCAGAAATGGCTGTCAAACATTACTCTGGGGACATAATGTCGGTCATATTGAATCTCTGGCAATTGATCGGGAAAATAAACATTATTTACCCGGATTTGCATTTCCAAACAACTTAACTATTACCTCTGATTTAAAAGAAGCCACTAATTTTAGCTCCGTCATACTTGTATGTGTGCCTAGCCACGCATTCAAAACGACACTGATTGAACTAAAGTCTTATCTAACAAATACTAATATCAAAATTGCGTGGGCGACTAAAGGATTCAATCCAGATGATGGATGTTTACTACATGACATAGTAGCAAATATATTTGGTGACAAAACTCCAGCCGCAATTTTATCAGGACCCACGTTTGCAAATGAAGTTGCTGCAAAACTACCAACAGCAATTACTATTGCATCAAGTCATCCAGATTTTTCAGCTTATCTATGTAATATGTTACACAGTGACGTATTTAGAACATATACCAGTTCTGATGTAATAGGTGTAGAAGTCGGAGGTGCTATAAAAAACGTTTTAGCCATTGCTGCAGGTATTGCAGATGGATTGGGCTTTGGTGCTAATACAAGAGCAGCCTTAATTACCCGGGGCCTAAATGAAACCATACGATTAGGCGTTAAACTTGGTGGAAAACAAGAAACATTTATGGGCTTAGCGGGTTTGGGAGATTTAATTTTAACCTGTACTGATAACCAATCAAGAAACAGACGCTTTGGATTAGCATTAGGCTTAGGTAAAGATATAACAATAGCTAAAAAAGAAATTGGACAAGAAATAGAAGGAATATCTGCGGCTAAAGAAACCTACTTGCTAGCAAAGAAATACAAAATCGACATGCCAATAGCTGAACAAACTTATAAAGTTTTATATGAAAATATGCCACCTTTAACTGCCGTTCAAAATCTATTAGGACGTGAACAAAAAGCCGAGTCTTAAATACACACTAACTAAACTTTACAAATCCAGTTCATATTTACGTCTAATAGACTCCTCTCTAGCATCATTTATTTCTCTCATAACACTACGAACATCAGCTTTTTTTGTACTACCTTCAAATTTACCTGTTAATTGTGTATCGGGAGTCAAATTACCACTTTGATAGAGTTTCCACATTTCTTTGCCATATTGAGTATCAAGTAACTCCGGAGCAAAGCGACCAAAAAAACCTGACATATTGTTAACATCCCTTTCTAACATAGCAGCCGCGTTATTATTCGCTGCAGCATCAACCGCTTGAGGTAAATCAATAATAACTGGACCTTTTGAGTCTACAAGTACATTAAATTCAGACAAATCCCCATGCACAATACCTGCGCATAACATACGAACAACCTCTTTAATTAGAAGACTATGAAACTCTAAAGCTTCTTCAAAACTAAATACCAAATCGTTAAGCCTAGGAGCAGCAGCACCTTCTTCATCAGTAACTAGCTCCATTAAAAGCACGCCTTCGACAAAATTATATGGCACAGGAACACGAACACCAGCGGCGGCTAATTTATATAAAGCATCGACTTCAGCATTTTGCCAAATCTCTTCTTGTTGCTGCCGTCCAAATCGAGTGTTTTTCTGCATCGCTCTAGCTTGCCGACTATTTCTAACTTTACGTCCCTCTTGATATAACGCTTGCTTATGAAATCCACGCTTATTCGCATCTTTATAAACCTTAGCACAACGGATATCACCCTCTGAGAGCACAACATACACTGCTGCTTCTTTACCACTTTTTAACGGGCGAAGTACTTCATCAATAAGCCCATCAAGTACTAAGGGCTCAAGACTTTTAGGCGTTTTCATTAATATCCTCTGACAAAAAACAAAAAAGTAGTTTAAAGTATAAAGTTAGCAAATTGAGATATTTATAAAAAATGACTTACTCAATCTGGCTAAAAGAGTTAAATCTTTTCAACACACCCAGAGCGGCGGCACGACCAGTAGAAAAACAAGCGGTTAACAAATAACCACCTGTTGGAGCATCCCAGTTCAACATCTCACCCGCACAGAACACACCGGGTATGCTTTTAATCATCAAATTTTCATCAAGTGCTTCAAAATTAATTCCACCTGAGCTACTAATTGCTTCAGCAATTGGCCGAGAGGATAATAATTTAAGGGGTAAGTTTTTAATAGCCGCACATAACATTTTTTTTGAAGATAAATCAGTCTGTGAAAAAGTTTCCCATAATAAAGCTGTCTTCATAGCGTCTAAACCTAATTGTTTCCGTAAATAATTTGTAAATGATAACTTTCCTTGACTTTTGCCCAATCTAGTTTCCATATCAGTTAGAGATAAATGGGGTAATAAGTCTAAATATATGGTGGCAAAGCCAAACTGTTCAATATGATCTGTAAGTAAATGTGAAAAACCATACATCAATCCACCTTCAATTCCATTTTGAGTAAACATTAACTCGCCTTGCTTTGTAAAACAGCAACCACTTGAGTTGATAAAAGATAACGTAACTGGTTTTAGAGGATGGCCCGCATATTTATTAGTAAAATACTCGCTTAAAGTGGCATCAAACCCACAGTTAGAAGATTTGAAAGGGGAAAATGTAACGCCATTATCAATAAGAACACTTGTCCATTCGCCTGTAGAACCTAACTTAGGCCAACTTGCACCGCCCAATGCTAATAAAACAGCATCATATTCGTTATTAATAGCACCATTTGAGGTTGAAAAAGTGAGCGTAATTTTATTATCAATACTCCATCCCACCCATTTATGACGCATGTAAAATTTAACGCCCATGCTACGCAATCTATGTAACCATAGTCGTAATAAAGGAGCTGCTTTCATTTCAATAGGAAAAACTCTACCTGAAGATCCAACAAAAGTTTCAATACCAAGATCTGAAAGCCATTCACGTAACTTGTTAGGAGTAAAATCTAATATATAAGGTTCGAGAAACTGCTTTCCTGTACTATATCTTGATATGAAGTGATCAATCTCTTCAGAATGAGTGATATTCATTCCCCCTTTACCAGCCATTAAAAACTTTCTCCCCACTGAGGGCATTGAGTCGAAAAGATCGACACAAATATTAGCATTACGTAATACTTCTGCAGCCATTAGCCCTGAGGGTCCACCACCAATAACTGCAACTTTCTTTTCACATAGTTGAGTTAATGATGTTTGTAATTGATTAATAATCGACGTCTCCTACTAATAAGAATATATAATTGTTATAACATCAGAAAGTAAAAAATATTAGCTATTATACAATACCGTTTGAAAACTCATTGTGTAAGGAAAAATAATGCCGGAGATAACAGATAAAAATATTTTTAATGAAATTCCAAAACAAATACCAGATGAAATCATTGAATGTGTACTAAGCAATGATAATATAACAATTGAAAGAATTATATCTAAGGGGCATAACACTCCAATTGATCAATATTACGATCAAGAGAAAAGCGAGTGGATCATCATACTGCAAGGACAAGCGGTATTGTCATTTGAAGAACCTCATAAAGAGGTTCGAATGAAGGTTGGAGATTATTTATTAATACCCGCACACAAACGCCATAGGGTGGAGTGGACGAAACCAGATTCCGAAACGCTATGGTTAGCAATACACTTTTTTGAAGCCAAAAAAAAACCCCGATAAAATATCGAGGTTTTAAAATAAAGCGCTTGGCAATTCCCTACTTTCGCATGGCAAACTGCCACACTATCATCGGCGCTAAACGGTTTCACTTCCGAGTTCGGGATGGGATCGGGTGGTTCACG